>DATKHW010000635.1:0-6968 GCA_035546275.1 Gemmataceae bacterium | reverse complement strand
GGCGAGCGGGGGGCGTAAGCCCCCTGATTCTTCGCAAAATCAGGGGGCTTACGCCCCCCGCTCGCCTTGTCAGCGCCCCCCCCCTTGCGACCGGCCTTGTCGTTTCGGAGAATGTACCGTGAGGAAATGAAGTCCGGGGCGCCGCGTCCCGGCCGCCGCCCAGCCGCCCAGCTCGCACCAGGGGTACGGGCCTGCCATGCGTCTCATTCTTCTCGGCCCGCCGGGGTCCGGCAAGGGCACCCAGGCCGCCTTGCTGTGCCGCCGCAACGGGCTGGAACACATCGGCACCGGCGACATCCTCCGCCAGGCCATCGCCAACCACACCCCCACCGGCGAGCAAGCGCGGCCTTTCGTCGAAACCGGCAAGCTCGTGCCCGACGGCCTGGTCAACGACATCGTCGCCGAGCGCTTTCAGCGAGACGACCGCCCCGATAAGTTCGTTATGGACGGCTATCCGCGCACGGAGGCCCAGGCGGCGTCGTTCGACCAGGTGCTGCGGCAGCAGTTCCTCGACCTGACGGCGGTGGTGCTGCTGTGCGTCAGCGACGAGGCGATCGTGGGCCGGTTGGCCGGCCGCTGGAGCTGTCCCAAGGCAGGCTGCAAGGCCACCTATCACACGCAAACCAACCCGCCGCGCGTCGCCGGCGTGTGCGACGATTGCGGCGCCCAATTGGTCCAGCGCGACGACGACCGGCCCGAAACGGTCCGGCGGCGCCTGGTCGTTTATCATAAGAACACGGAAAAGCTGATTCCCCATTACGCCAAGCAGGGACTGCTGCGCCGAGTGGAAGGCGACGGCGAAATCGAACGAGTGTATCAAAACATCATGAAAGCGTTGCAAGCGCAGGCAGGCCCGGCGTGCTGAAGTCCCTGATTCCCCAGAAACCGGAGCTGAAATCGCCGCGAGAAATCGGCCTGATGCGCCAGGCCGGGTTGCTCGTGGCCGAGGCCCTGCGCATGTGCCGCGCCATGGTCCACCCGGGCGTGAAGACGGTCGAGATCGACCAGGCGGTGGAAAACCTGTACCTGTCGCGCGGCGCGCAGCCGCTGTTCAAGGGCTACCCCGGCAAGGCGCCGTTTCCCGCGGTGACGTGCATCTCGCTCAACGAACAGGTGGTTCACGGCATACCCGGTCTGCGGGTCGTGCAGCCTGGCGACCTGGTCAAAATCGACACGGCGTGCAAGCTCAACGGCTGGTGCGCCGACGCCGCGATCACCATCCCAGTCGGCGTAATTAGCCCGGCCAAGGAACGGCTGCTGGCGGTCGGGGAACAGGTGCTGAAACTGGCGATGGTGGAGATGGGCCGGAGGCGCTGGTGGTCGGAAGTGGCGCTGATGATGCAGCGGACGGTGGAGTCGGCCGGGTTCAGCGTCGTGACGCAGTACGTCGGTCACGGCATCGGCCGGATCATGCACGAAGCGCCGCAAGTGCCGAATTTTGTCAATCACGAGGTCCGCAAACACGATTTTCGGCTGGAAGAAGGGCTGGTGCTGGCGGTCGAGCCGATGGTGAACATGCGGCGGGCCGAGACGGAGGTCCTGCGCGACCACTGGACGGTGGTGACGCGCGACGGCCTGCCGAGCGTCCACGTTGAACACACGCTGGCGATCACCCGCGACGGAATCTATGTCGTGACGGCGGACGAGGAAACGTATATCAAGCCGTAACGGATGCGCTGCACGTCCCTGCTAATTCCAGAATCCTATCCGTGCCGCTCCAGCGGCGCATATTTCGCCACAATCGCCTTGGCGGTGCGCAGTCCGTCCACCGCCGCGCTGACGATGCCGCCGGCGTAGCCCGCCCCCTCGCCGACCGGATACAACCCTTCCCATCCCGGCGTCTCGCGCGTGGCGGCGTCGCGCGGAATCCGCACCGGAGCGCTGCCGCGCGACTCCGGCCCAACCAGCGTCGCCTCGGGCAGGAAGCGGCCCTGCCAGCGCTTGTCCAGCACCGGCAGTCCGCGCCGCAGCGATTCCAGCACCAGCGGGGGAACCAACTCCGCGATCGCCGCCGCAACCGCCCCGCGCGGATAGCTATTGTCCGGTGCACCGGGCGTCGGTCGGTCCGCCAGGAAATCGGCGGCCCGTTGGATCGGGCAAAGGTAATTCCGCCGGCCGAACTCGAACGCCCGCCGTTCATAGACCTGCTGCAACCGCACTCCCGCCAGCACGTCGCCGGCGCCGAACGCGTCGATCGGGATCGTGACGACCAAGCCGCTATTGGCGAACGGAGAATCATGTTTGGATAGGCTCATGCCGTTCGTGCAGAAGGCGCCCGGCTCCGAAACGCTCGGCATGATGTAGCCGCCGGCGCACATGCAGAACGTGAACAGGTCGTGTCGGCCGCGCGCGATCAGTGCGTAGTCGGCGGCGCCGAGGCGCTGTTCCAGCGGCGTTGGGCCGTACTTCACGCGGTTGACCGCTTCCTGCGGATGTTCGACGCGCACGCCGAGCTGGAACGGCTTCTGTACCATCGGCACTCCGCGGCGCAGCAGCATTTCGTAGGCGTCGCGGGCGCTGTGGCCGATCGCCAGGATCGCCGCTGACGTGGGGAAATAGCCGGACGAGGTCGCCACGCCGCGCAGGCGGCCGTCGGCCAGGTCGAGGTCCTCGACGCGGCACTGGAAGTGCACCTCGCCGCCGAGCGCTTCGACGCGGCGGCGCAGCGCCTTGACCACGGCCGGCAAACGGTTGCTGCCCAGGTGCGGCCGGGCGTCGTACAGCACCGACGGCTTGCCCTTGTTCTCGGCGAACAGTTGCAGGATGCGCCGCACATCGGGCCCGCTGCTGCGGCAGGTCAATTTGCCGTCGCTGAATGTGCCGGCGCCGCCTTCGCCAAAAAGATAATTGCTTTCGGGGTCGAACGGTCCTCCGGCGTCGAAGGCGCGCACGTCCTGGATGCGCTCGCGCACCGCCCGGCCGCGTTCCAACACCAGCGGCCGATAGCCCTGCTCGGCCAGGAACCACGCCGCGGCCAGGCCGCCGGGACCGCAACCGATCACGATCGGCCGATGCGGCAAAGGCCGTGTTCCGGGCGGCGGAACGACGAACGGTTCCTCCTCGTAACGGTCCACGCGGGCGGTTCGGTGCGCGGCGCGAGAGGCGAGACGTTTTTCCTCGTCAGGGACGGCGACCTCGGCAGTGTAAACGAATTGCAGCGCGTCCTTGTCGCGCGCGTCCAGGCTCTTGCGCAGAATGCGCCAGCGCAGCAGATCGCCGGGCGACACGCCGAGGACGGCCGCCAGGCGCTCGGGTAGATGGGCCTCGGGTTCGTCCACGCTCAGGCGGACTTCGGAAACGCGCAACGTCATATCATGGGCCAGGTTGCCAACCGGCCGGCGCCCCATGCAGGAAAGTAAAATGGGGAAGCTGCGGCGGCGTCGCGCCGCAGCTTCCCCTGACGTCCTCGTCCACCGATTCGATCGCGCGATTACTTTTTGCCGCCCGCCAGTTCGGCGACGCTGACCTTTTCCAGGTGCTTCTTGACCGAGGCGGCCGTGTCCTTGCAGATGGTTTCGAGCTTATGGTTGAGCGGACCGTTGCTCTCTTCGCTGAAGGGGGCGTAGCCGCGAATGGGCCCGTCCACCGCCTCGATGATCTCCAGCATGGAGATCTTGTCGGCCGGCTTGGCCAGGCGATAACCGCCGTTGGGGCCCTTGATGGAGAGCAGCACGCGAGCGGACACCAGCGGCTTGAGCACCTTGAGCAGGAAGCGTTCCGGGATGCCGCGGGCGGCCGCAATGTGATGCGACGCCACCGGCTTGTCCTGCTGCTTCTGGGCTGCCATGTGAGCTACGGCGTGGAGGGCGTAGCTGGATGCGCGGGTCAGTTTCATGATCGTTCCTGGCCGTCCGTTTCTGGACGGCTCATCTCCTTGAAAAATGGGGCGAACATAAACGAGGCTCAGCGTCCTGGTTGCGATCGTTGCGGCTCGTCCCCGCCCCGACGGCAGGGGAAAACGAACCAGGCGTCGGCGAGCGCTCACGGCTTGGCCGACAACAGGGAGCACGATCCCTTTTGTTCCTTTCTATTGGGTTTTGACGGGAAGGCAATCCCTCTCATTCGTCATCCGAATATGGTTATGATCGTATCCAGGAGTAATTGCAGCGGCAAGGGGGGAGGAAGAAAAAAAGCAGCCGCGGCGGATGAGGGAGAAGCCGTCCGCCGCCGCCGTTTTTCAAGTTATTGCTGCATGTTTTTGCGGTAGTCGGCGTCGCTGAATTCCACGCCGAAAACCGTGGATACCGGGACGTAATGATGCTCGTCTAGGATTTCGACGCCCCGGCGCGCGCGGACGCGCCAGAGCAGTTTGCCGTGATAATTCAGGACGACCACTTCATTGTTCTTGTCGCTCGCCTGCTTGCCGCCGTCGGTGCAGACGAAGAACTCCTTCGCCTCGTCCGGCTGCAACACCTGCATGGTCTTGTCGCCGCGATCCCGATCCTTGCTCGGCCGCACCACCCAATCGTGGTCCCGCGCCTTGCGGTACTCGGCCGGCCCGCCGAACAGAAAGCGGTCGGCGTCCCGCGCGTCCTTGTCGGTCAGCTCCAGCGTGGTCAGCGGCGGCGCAATCCCGCCGTTGACTTCGACGCATCGGCGGTCGAAATAGGCGTCCAGCGGCTGGAAAATCACGTTTTTCGAGAGGTTGCGCATCTTCAAGGTCAGCACGAGCGAGCGGTTCGGGCACGGCTCCGGATCGTACGGCCTATCGGGACCGGGAACCACGACGGAAACGCGCTCCAGGTCCACGCTCACCGGCTCGACCTCCAAGTCGCCTAGGCGCAGTTTTTTCCCGAGCTGGACGATCTGATGGGGCGGGACCGGCGACGTGGCCGCCGCCAGATTGAGGTCGCCAGCCAGATTGAGCTGACCCGGCGGGGGAGGCTTGAGATGCGTGCTGTGGTTCTCGTCTTTCGGGTCGAAGGACGGTAAGGTTTCCAGCGGATTGGGCGGCGGCAAAGGCGCGGGCGGCGGCGCCGATTGCTGGGACAGCCGCCAAAAGAGGTAGGCGACGAGGATGGTGGCCAGTAGGGAATAGGAAACGAGCGGGATGAAGACCAGGCCGATGAACCAACCGCCGCTGTCGCGCGGCTTGCGGACCACGGGCTCGATGGAATCCGCCGGCGCCAGCGCGGCCGCATCCGTCGTCGCCGGGGGCCCGGGCGCGGGAGCGGGAGCGGCGGGCGCATCCATCCAGGAGGGAACGGTGGCGTCGCTGGGCGGGGCGGCCGGCAGGGGGCCAGGATAGGTCATCGTGGCGCCGAGCGACTCTGGCGCCGGAGGTGCGGCAGCATTGGCGGCGCCGTCCAGCGAAACGGTCGGCGATTGCGTTTGCGGCGGCGGCGCGGCGGGCGGCGGAGTGGGCGTCGGCAGTTGCAGGCGGGGCGCTTCCGGTGCGCCGAACAGGTCGTCGCTGGGCGCCGGCGGGGCGAAGATGTCCTCATGCTCATTCGCCGACGGCATCGTGAAAGCAGCGGGCGACGGAGCGGCGGGAGCAGGGGCCCCGGGGGCAGGGGCCGGCGCGGTGGGCGCCAGGACAACGGCTTGGCAATGCGGGCAGCGGACCTGCTGACCAAGGTGGTCTTCGCCGACCGCCATGAGGTTGTTGCAGTTGCCGCACTGGAAATTCACGGTTTGCATGAGCCGCCGCACGCTCCGAAAGGCTGATTTCCGCGTTTCATGTCATGAGGGATAGACGGCCGCACCACGGTTTGGTTCCCGATCTCCGCCCTCCGCCAGCCGCCGCCAATCCACGGCCGACGTTTCCGGACAGAGCCGAGGAACGCCATCCGGCTGGTGCGGCACGACGGCGAGAAGCGGGACGCCGATCCGGCGGCGCAATTCCTCGACGTTGGTTTCCTCCGCCGGCCCTTGCACCGGCGTCGTCTCGTTGACCACCACGCCGGCGACCGGCAAACGCCGCGAAAAGGCGACTTCCAGGGTCAGCAAAGTATGGTTCAAGGTCCCAAGTGAGCGACGGGCGACGACCACGAGCGGCAGACCCAGCGCGGCCGCCAGGTCGGCCACGGTTTCTCGCTCGGTCAGCGGACATAAAAGACCGCCGACGCCTTCCACGACCAGCAGCGCTCTCGGCGCCGCTCGCCGTCGCACGGCGTCCGCCAGCGCGTCCAGCCGCAACGCAGACCCGGCCAGGCGAGCCGCCACGGGGGGCGCGGCCGGGGCGGCGAAAACGAACGGTGTGATTGCCGCATAAGCGCCGTCGCCCGCCGCCTCGGCCAGAATGCGCGTATCCTCGCTGAGTTCCTCGGCCCCAGTGGCGACGGGCTTGCAGACGCGG
Source organism: Gemmataceae bacterium (assembly GCA_035546275.1). Taxonomy (GTDB): domain Bacteria; phylum Planctomycetota; class Planctomycetia; order Gemmatales; family Gemmataceae; genus UBA4732. Next base: position 670 of record DATKHW010000635.1, on the reverse strand, counting down.
ACCCGCGCCCCCTGTTCCCGCAGCGTTCGCGCGATTATGGCGGCGACGAACGTCTTGCCGGCGCCGGTGTCCGTGGCGGTGATGAACAAACCTCGCATGGACTCATCCATCGGCGAGCGTCGATACCGCATTGTAGAGCACGTCGCCGAGGCGGTCCAGCAGATTCAATTCGATCGCCAGCGGCGGCATGACCACGATCACATCGCCGAGCGGCCGCAGCAGCACGCCCTGGTCCCGTGCAAGTCGGCAGGCCCGCGCGCCTATTCGTTCCTTCGCGGCGAACGGCTCGCGGGTTCGCCGCTCGCGCACGAGTTCGATCCCGGCCAGCAGCCCCTTCTGTCGAACATCACCGACGATGGGCAAGTCGCGGAGGCGGTCCAGGTGCATGCGCAGCCGATCGATTTTCGCCGGCAGGGCCGGCAGCCCATCCGGCGCCGTCAGCAGATCGAGGCTGGCAAGCGCGGCGGCGCATCCCAGCGGATTGCCGGTGTACGTGTGGCCGTGATAGAAAGTGCGGCCGGCTTCCGGCGGCCCCAGGAACGCCTTGTAGACCTCATCGGTAGCCAACGTCGCCGCCAACGGCAGATAGCCGCCGGTCAACCCCTTGGCGACGCACAGGAAATCCGGAACGACCCCCTCCTGCGTGCAGGCGAACATCGTGCCGGTGCGG
>DATKHW010000634.1:0-9052 GCA_035546275.1 Gemmataceae bacterium | reverse complement strand
GCAGCAGGCTGGCGAACAGCCGGATGGGGAAGCGGCACTCCCAGGCGCCGTCGGAGTGGACGATGTAGCGGCCCTTGTCGGATTGGTGGATGGTCGTCGGACCGATGGCCGCGGCGATCAGGTGCGCGGCTGCTTCCTCGGGCGTCGGCGGCGGCGTCGGCTCCGGCGGCGCCGTGCCCATCAGCTGGCCGAAGGGAACCACCGTCGGCAGCGTGGCGGCGTGCGCCTCGGAAACCACGGGCGCCGGCGTGGCGGCCTGCAGCTCCCGCATGAAGGCCGAGCAGCTGGGGAAGCGCTGGCCCGGGTCGTCGTGCAGCGCCCGCGCCACCGCGGGCCGATCGCCGACCGGCAGGAAATCGAGGTCCACGCGGGCGCCGGTCCCGCGCCCTCTTCCTTCTCCCCCCGTCGGGGTAGGGTAGGACGAGGGCGACGGCCGGTGTCCCGGCTGGCCTTGGCGGCGGTGCAGGCCGGAGCCGGCGCCGGTCTCGTTCATGCCGCCGCGGCGCTGCGGGCCCGACTTGCTGCCGGGCGGTTTCGACCGCGGGTAGATGCCGGTGAGCATCTCGGTGTAGATCAGGGCCAGGCTGTACTGGTCGGCCGTGAGGCTGGAAACCGGATCGTGCAGCTCCGGGGCGCTGTAGCGAGGATTGAGCTGGACGGCGGAGCGGCCGGCCGGCAGCCACAAGAGCGGCGCCAGGCCGAAGCCCTCCAGCGTCACCTGTCCCTCGTCCACCAGCAGCTGGGTTGGGTTGATCGTCAAATGGGCGAGTTTTTCGCTCCGCTGAATCTCGTCGAGCGCCTCGGCGACGGCGGCCAGGCAATGCAGCAACGGCTCGCGAGGCACGCCTTGCAGTCCATCCGCCCGGCACGCGTCGAACAGGTCGCGCAGCGTCTGCCGGCCCAGGTCGGTGACGATGACCAGGCAGCCGGGCGGCACCCAGAACACCTCGCGGTCCGCCAGGGCGGCGTGGTGCAGGTTCTGCAGGCGCTTCCGCACGTCCGGCGAGACTTGCCCCAGGCTGAGAAGGCAGTCGGCCAGGCGTTCGCGGCCGTCGGCGTCCTGCACGGTCCACAGGCAGCCGAAGGGCGAACGGCCGACGCAGGACAGGAACCGATAGCCCGGCAGCGTGACGCCCGACGGCTGCGGCAGATACAGCGAATCGTCGTCGAGTTGGGCCGGGGTGCTCGCCGCGGCCGCTTCCTCCGGCGGCGTCGGGGCCGCGCCGGGCGGGCTGAGAGCGAGCGACGGCGGCGCGGCCGACGGCACGGTCCCCTGGTTCTGAGCGAGGGAGGGCACGACGCGGGTCGCGGCGTCGGCGGCCGGCGACGGCGCGGGGCGCGGGGCGGCGCGGACCACTTCCCCGCCCGCGTCCTTGACCTCCGCCAGCGCCCGCACGAACTCCGTGCAGGATGGGAACCGCTGTTCCGGCGCCTTGGCCAGCGCCCGGCTGACCAGCGGCCGATCCGACGGCGGCAGCGCCGTCAGGTCGGGCGCTCCGGCGACGTGCATCATCAGCAGCTGATACGGATTGGCCGACCAGAACGGCACCGTGCCGGTCAAGAGCTGCTGATAAACGATCGCCAAACTATATTGATCGCTGTTGCGGCTGAGCGAGCCTTGCAGGGTTTCCGGCGAGGCGTACAGCGGCGTGGCGCCGCCGTTGCGGACTCCCGGCGCCGACACGTCCACGCCGGGCAGCCGGTGGACCAGGCCGAAGTCGGCCACCTTGATGTGGTTGCTGACCACGAACAGGTTGTGCGGCTTGACGTCCAGGTGTTGCAGGCCGTGCTCGAAATTGATGACGTCCAGCGCCTCGGCCGCCTCGCGGAGGAAGCGGAGCAGCTGTTCGCGCGGCAAACCGGGCTGCCCTTGCCCCTGGTAGTCGAACAGGACCGACTGGAGGTTGCGGTCGGCCAATTCCATGACCAGGACCAGCACGCCGCCGATGACCTCGACGCGCTCCAGGGAGAGGAGGAAGGGATGGCGGATGCACTTGATGCGTTCGATGGCGCTGCGTTCTTGGGCGGCCAGACCGCCGCCCTTGCTGGGGTCGCCGCCGACGAACTTGACGGCCTTGAAGAGACCGCCGGGCGCTTCGCACTTCCAGACTTCGCCGAAGCCGCCGCTGCCCAGCGGTTCGATAAGCCGGTAGCCGGGCAATGGCTCAGCGCCCGGCTGGCGAACCAGTCGGCTCTGTGCCGTTGCAGGCAAAACGGCCGTATCCCCGGGCGCCACGGCGAAAATCCTTTCGTTGCGTTCGTCAAACGCCATGAAGCGAGAGGGAGGAGCAGAGAGGAAAGACGCGCCGCGGCGGTTTGTCTTTTCTCCGTATCCGCCCCTTTTCCGAGCGCCGGCGGGGGCGTCGCAAGACCGAGCCGTGCGCCTACGGAAGCGTAGTTCACACCCGGCGGTGGGTCCAATTATTCCTGTCGGGAAGGAATGCGCCGGACAGTAAAATCAGGACGACAAGGAAGGAAATGCGAATAATTACGAAAGGTCGGATCGGCGAAGCGCTTCCACCTTAAGGCGCAGCTGCGCCAGCTGGCCGCTCTGGAGCAACCGCTGGGCGACCAGGACGCCTTCGCCGAGAGCGGCGGTGAACGGCACGGCGGCCCCGGCCGGCGGCGGATCGGGGACCAGCCAGCAGCTTATGGCGGCGCACAATTCGGGCAACCCCTCCCCGGCGCGCGCGGAGACGCGGACGGCGCCGGGCGCCTCGTCCAGGTTCCACGCCGCCGGCAGATCGATTTTGTTGACGATCCGCTGAACCGCGGCGTTCCCTTCCGTCCAGATCGGCGGCGCCGAGGCGTCGAGGACCCATAGCCGCAGATCGGCGTCGGCCGTCGCTTCCCGCGCCTTTTGTACGCCCTGCATTTCCAGGGCATCCGTCGCTTCCCGCACGCCGGCCGTGTCGGCCAATTCGATCGGCCAACCGTCCACGGCCAGGCGCGTCGTGACCACATCGCGGGTGGTGCCCGGCGTCGGGGCGACGATGCTGCGCTGGTAGCCGGCCAGGGCGTTGACCAGGCTGCTCTTGCCGACGTTGGGCGGCCCTGCGACGACCACGCGCCACGGCGCCGTCAGCCGCCGGCCCAGCGGGGCGTACCGCGCCAGCTGGTCGAGGACCGCCGACGCCGCGCCGACGTCGCCGCGGTCCAGGGCGGCGATCACGGCGTCGAGGGCGGCGGCGAACGCTCCTTGATATTGATCGAGAAGAATGGCCGCGGTGCGGACGGTCGGCGCCTCGGCCAGCGCAATGGCCGCGGCGGCGCGGAGTGGGTCCGGCTCGGTGCGGCGAAGGAACTCGCGCCAGTCGCAGACATGGAGGCCGCGGGCCGCCAGCAGGTCGAGCAGGAAGCGGACGTTGGCCCGGCCGCCGTGGCAGTGCAATTCCAGCTGCGGCGACGGACCGCCCCGCTTGATCGTCAGGACCACCTCATCGGAAACCGTCTCGCCCAGCCGGCCGAGCAGGAAGCGGCCTGGCTGCGGCGCCGCCGGCAATTCCGCCCCGGAGCGCGTGCGGAACAGCGGCCGAACCGCCTCCCAGGCGCCGGGGCCGTCCACGCCGAGCACGGCGACGGCCGCCTGCCCCGGCGGCGTCAAGCAGGCGGCGACGGTTTCGATTGATGGGGAAATCGGGTACATGTTATCCATTTCCTGGCTGCCGTTCGTAGCGCGCCAATCGCTCAGCCGTCTGTCGCAACGCCTCCTCGGTGCGCTTGCGTTCGGTGATGTCGCGGGCGACGGCGAACGTCCCGACGATCCGCCCCTGCAGATCGCGCAGGGGCATCTTCGTGACAGAACACCAAGTCGCTCGGCCGTCGGGCCACGTCATGGCCACATCCTTGGACACCACCGGGCTGCCGGTACGAATGATCTCCTCTTCCTCCGCCTGCGTTTGCCGGGCGTGCTCCGCGTCGAACAGGTCGTGATCCGTCTTGCCAAGGAATTGGGCCGCGTCGCTCAGCCGAAGCCTGGCGAATAAAGCATGGTTGAGGTGGGTGTACCGGCCCTCTCGATCCTTGAAGGAAATGAAATCTGGACTTGTGTCCGTGAGGCTGCGGACCAGGCGCCGCTCGTAGGCCAGCGCCTCTTCGGCGTTTTTGCGGTCGGTGACGTCCTCGTGGGAGCCGGCCATGCGGTAGACCCGGCCGGTCGCGTCGCGGAGCACGAAAGCCCGGCTGCGAATCCAGCGGTACGAGCCGTCCTTGTGACGCATCCGAAATTCCACCCAGGACAGCGCCTCGCGGCTCTTGAAGTGGGCGCGCAGCTCGGCCCGGACGCGCTCCAGGTCGTCGGGATGAATCCGCTTGGTCCACTCTTCGCTCCGGTTGGGCATTTCATGGTCCTCATAGCCGAGCATGGCCTTGTAGCGCGGCGAGTAGTAGACCGCGTCGGTGGTCAGGTCCCAATCCCACAGCCCGTCCTGGGAGCCGGCCACCGCCAGCTCGAACCGCTCCCGGCTCTTGCGCAGCTCCTCCTCGGCGTTTTTGCGGTCGGTGATGTCCTCATGCGAGCCGGCCTTGCGGTAGATGCGGCCGGCCGCGTCGCGCAGGATGAAGGCCCGGCTGCGAATCCAGCGATAGGAGCCGTCCTTGTGGCGCATCCGGAACTCCATCCAGGACAGCGATTCCCGCCCCTCGGATTCCGCGACCAGCTCGGCGTGGACGTGGTCGCGGTCGTCGGGATGAACCCGGTTGGTCCACTCCTCGCTCCGGTTGGGCAATTCGTCGTCGGCATAACCGAGCATCGCCTTGTAGCGCGGCGAATAGTAGACCTCGCCGGTCCGCAGGTCCCAGTCCCACAGGCCGTCCTGCGAGCCTTGTACCGCCAGCTCGAATCGCTCCCGGCTCTTGCGCAGCTCCTCCTCGGCGCGTTTGCGTGCGGTGACGTCCCAAGCGAGCCCTTGCACGCCGACGATCTTCCCACCCGCGTCTCGGACGGCGGTTTTCAGCGTATGCACATAGCGATCGCCCTGCACGCCCACGCTGAGTTGTTCTTCGACGTCCTCGAAGACGTCTCCAGCGGCGATGACTTTCTGATCGTCTCGCCGGTATTTCTCGGCGAGTTCCCTGGGGCCGATGTCGAAATCGTTCTTGCCCAAGAGTTGGTCCAGTGAGCCGCCAAACAGATCGCAAAAATGCTGATTAGCGAACGTGAACCGGCCGTCCAAATCCTTGCGCCAGACGCTGCACGGCAGGCTTTCCACCAACGAGTGGTACAGCGCCTCCGATACGCGCAGCGCCTCCTCGGCCTTGCGCCGCTCGAACTCCTGCCAGCCCTGAACCTCGCGGGCCAGGTCGGCGGCGGCGGCCGGCCGATCTTCCGGCCGTTTCGCCAATGCCCGCAGGCACAACGCTTCCAGAGCGGGCGGCGCGTCGGGCCAGAGCTGGCGCGGCGGGACCGGCCCCTCCTCCTGGACGCGGCGCAGCACTTCCTCCGTGCCGCTTCCCGAGACCGGCGGGACGCCGGTCAGGATCTCGTAAAGGATGGCGCCCAGGCCGTACACGTCGGTGCGGCGGTCGATCTTGTCGAGTTGGCCGGCGGCCTGTTCCGGCGCCATGTAGGCCGGCGTCCCCAGCGCCTCGCCCTGCACCGTGTAGCCGCTGTCGGCGGCGCCGTCCGCGACGACCACCGACGCTTCGGGCGCCTCCTCGGGCCGGCCGACCAGCTTGGCCAGGCCCCAGTCCAGCACCACGACCTCGCCGAAATCGCCGAGGATCACGTTGGGGCCTTTCAGGTCGCGGTGGATGACGCCGCGGGAGTGCGCATAGGCCACGGTGTTGCACACCGTGACGAAGGCGTTCAGCAGCGCCGGCAGGCCGAGCGCGTCGTCGCGGCCGGCCGACCGCGCCTTGTGATAGGCGCGGGCCGCCTCGCTCAGGGTGCGGCCCTTGACGAAGCGCATGGTGTAGAACGGCTGCCGACCGTCCACGGCCCGGACCAGTTCATACACCGGGACCACGCCGGGATGCTCCAGCTGGCAGGTGATCCGCGCCTCCTGGAGGAAGCGCGCCCGCCGCGTGCCGTGACCCGCCTGCTCAGGCCGCAGCTCCTTGAGGGCGATGTCCCGGCCCAGCTCGCCGTCGTGGGCCAGCCAGACCCGGCCGATGCCGCCCGTCGCATGCAGCCGCAGCCGGGAATAACGCTCGTGCGGCCCGGCGACGTGATCCACTGTCGCCGCCTGGTGCGCCCCGTCCATCGACCCACCGACGGAGCGCCGAATGTCTTCATCGTCCAGGGCCGCCAGGGAGCGCCGGACGTCGTCGGGGAGGGCGGCCAGGCTGGCCCGGACGTCGCCGCCGCTGCGTTGCAATTTGCGCCCGAGCAGATAGTCCAGGTGCGCCTTGTCATCCGGCGCGATCCATCCGCGCTCGATGAGCAGGTCGGCCAGGGGCGCGTCCTTGCGGCCGGCCCAGAGCAGACACGCCTCGATGAACTGCTCGGCGTCGATCAATCCCGCCTGCAAGGCGAGCACGCCGAACAACAGGTTGCGGTCGGCGTCCATAGGGGCTTCTCCATGTCTTTAGCGGTCTTTCCTATCGCGGGTGCCATGCTTTCGCGGCCCCGGAAGTCCGAGTTTCATCCTCCCCGACTGGTGGGGCCGCGAAAGCATGATGCGGTTCCTCGACCCCATCATGCTTTCGCGGCCCCACCAGTCGGGGGAATTCCCGGGAATCGGGGACAGGCCGCGAAAGCATGGCACCCAACAACCCTTGGCCTGTCTGAATCCGCGCGACCTCTTCACCGATCTTTGGCCGCCCCGTCGCGCACCTTCTCCACCTGCGCATGCACCGCCGCGACGATCGTCTCCTCGACCAGCGGACTCCACACCGCCGGCAGGCCGTAATAGACCATCGCCCCGCCGCCCTCGTAGCCGCCCTCCTTCAGCACGCGCAGTGACGGGATGTACGCCATCACGTCGTTCGTGTACGCGGCCACCCACGTATGGCCCGGCCCCAGCTCCTTCTTCAGCCGCAGCGAGTAATCGACGACCGCCTCGCCGCCGAGCATCACCCACGTCAGGTCCGGCCCCAGCCGGCAGACCTGCACCGGGTACGGATAACTGCCGGCCAGCGATCCCTTCTTTTCCAGCCCCGCCAGGAGCCTTTTCGCACGGGCTGCCACGGCGTGGTTCATGTCGATGGTATCTTTCACCAGCTGGTCGCGCGACGGCAGGTCGGCCAGCGGCAGATCGATTTCCGTATAGACGGAGCGCAAATTCCCCTCAATCGGCGTCATCGGCTCGTCCAGCACCGCCTGGACGCCGTCGGCCAATTCCTGGCCGTACTTTTGCGCGAGGAAGACGCTGCGCCGCGGCAGCGGGTTTTGATCGCCGCCGCAGCCGGCCCAGAAGAACGCGGTCGCGTCGGGATGCATCTTCTCCACCGCCAATTGCGCGAAGCCCGGATAATCGCCCGACCACGCCATCGAATTGAGGACGGTGGCATGGCAAGCGTAGCCGAAGACGACGGCCCGCAGCTTCCCCTGCGGGTCGCGCACCGACAGCACCGGCACGTCGTGATCGACCGGACCTTTCAGCTCGCCGACCTCCCGCAATTTCGGCACGTCGGCCTCCTTGTTGTTGCGGCGGTTGACGGCGAACCCGACGTGGCCGTTCCCCCATGCCAGCCGGGCCGGCGCCAGGTCGTCGAGGGCCTTGCCGACCACCGCGACGAGGTTCTTGTGCAGCGCGGCGGCGTAGTTGTCGATGCGCTTCTGCTGCATCTCGTCGAGATCGAACATGTCGCGGAGGTTGCTCCCGACGATCGGACCGGTGTGCGTGTGCGACGCGGCGAGGACGACCGACTCGCGCGGCAGGCCGTATTTGTCCTTGAGGTCGGCACAGACCGCCTGCGACAGGTCGCGCGGGACGCCGACGAGATCCATCGTGACGAGGACGAAGCGTTTGCCGTCGGGGTCTTCGAGGGCGAGGGCCTTGGCGTAGAGGTCGATGAGGGTTTCGTCGGCCGGCCGGGTGCGCGAGGCGTAGCCGGCCATCCACATCGGCTTGTCCGGCGTGATCTTGACGCGCGCGGCGCCGGCCTTCCAGAGCGGGGCGTCGGGGGCGTCGGCCCGCGCGGGGCACGGAAGAAAGCAGACGGCGGCGCAAACGAGGCCGAGCAGGCGGTGCGGCGGGATGGTCATGGAGGATTCGCCCCTTTAATCACTTTAGACGGTAGGCGCCGTTTGCCGGTCATTGTAGCGGGCGCCCGGCTTCCGTCAGACCGTCAGACCGCCACGCTGCGCGCGGGGGGTGTGGCGGTCTGACGCTGCTGGGCGCTCATCGGCTTCGTCGGGCGGCGCCGATTTACCGACTACCGGGGGCGGTTTTTCATCGCCGCGGCTGGTCTCCGATGGACGCGGATGACGGATGCTTGCACGGCATGGCCAGGCTCCGTCCGACGGTTGCTCCGAAGCCCCGGAGGGGCGGAAGTCAATAGCCGGGGAGAAAAGGTGTCAGGAACCTTTTCAAAAGGTTCCTGACACCTTTTCTCCCCTCCTTTTCTCCCCTTGAACTGGACGTCAATGAAATGAAGGCGGCCGACCGGCTGCGGAAGCGCGTCCCCGATCCGCAGATCTGGTTGGTGCATGTCACCTTGGGCTATCTGCATCGCTTCGGCGCGCATGGCTTGCGAGGCCAGCCATGATCGTCGGGATCGTCCGAGCGCGCGAACCGCTGATCCGGCTGACACTGCTTCGCCGCATTCAAATACTCCAGAGATCCGCCATTTCCTGATACGTCAGCAGATTTTGGTATACTGGCGGTATGGACGCGCTCCTCTCTCGCATCACGATCGACCCGGCAGTATGTCACGGCAAGCCGTGCGTCCGCGGACTCCGCTATCCCGTCGAGACGCTGCTGGAGCTGCTCAGCTCCGGCATGACGTTCGATGAGATTCTGGCGGACTATGAGGATCTGGAGCGTGAGGATCTGCTGGCCGTCCTGGCAGGGAGAAAAGGGGGAGATAAGGTGTCAGGAACCTTTTCAAAAGGTTCCTGACACCTTTTCTCCCCTCAAAAGGTTCCTGACACCTTTTCTCCCCCCTG
>DATKHW010000633.1:0-13622 GCA_035546275.1 Gemmataceae bacterium | reverse complement strand
AACCCGCGCCGGCCGCGCGTGGTCTGGGCCGGAGTCGGCCTGGGCGGGCCGGAGCTGATCGCGCTGCACGATTCGCTGGAGCCGCCGCTGCTGGAGCTGGGGTGTTACCGCCGCGAAGAACGGCAATACACGCCGCACATCACGCTCGGCCGCGTCCGGAGCGACGGGTCAGCGGAGGCGCTGGCCGCGGTCCTGACGAAGAAGGCGAACTGGAACGCCGGCAGTGAGATCGAGGTGCAGGAGGTGCTGGTGATGAGCAGTCAGCTGACGCCGCAGGGGCCGGAGTACACGGTGCTGAGCCGCGGCAAGCTGCGGAAGGGGAAGCCCCATGCGGGGCGCGAGGAAGAGTAACCGAACCCGATGGCCGGGGCGTGCGGGGTAAGGCCGACGCCCCGGCCGCGGAACGACGGCCGTCACTCGATCGGCACGGTGTAGCTGATGGCGCCCACCGCCTCGCCCTTTTTCGCCTTTTTGTAGTTCTCATGGCACATGATGCACTTGTCCATGACCACCGGAACGGCGGTGACGGCCCGCAGGTAGGGCTTGCCGTCTTTCTGCACAAGCTGCTCGTAGTAGTCCTTGCCGTCCTTGAGCTGCTTGACGCCGGCTTCTTCAAAGTCGTCGGCCGCCAGGTTCTTGGGGTTGTTCGGCTCGCCGCTCACGTCGAGCAGGCGCACCTCATGGGAGCCGCCCTTGGAAATGTTGCGGAACAGCACGACGGCCGCCCTGCCTGCCGGATAGTCTTTGGGACTGTTGACGTACTTGTCGGTGATGAGGACGATCGTGTTCTTGTAAATGTCGTCCAGCATTTTGACTTCCTTGCGCGCCCGCTCCACGTCCTTGTCCGACGGTTTGGCGGCCGTGGGTTGGTCCGCGGCTTTCAGCCAAGCATGCGCCGACCAGCCCGTCAGGGCCAGCGCCCCAACGCCCAGCAGGACCACACGGAGCATTCGCTTCATCGAGACACACCTCCGGTGAGAGAGAGAAACGGCGTCCCGCGCCCCGCGAGGCGCGGTCCATCCACGGGACCCTGGTTCCCAGGGCCTTCAGCGACGGTTAGGGGATTCGCACCACAAATCCAGGAGACGATCAGGACGGCGCCTCAAGCGCCGATCGGTGGGTAGGGTTCAACGATCCGCAGCCGGCCGAGGCCGAAATCGGATATCAGCATCCGATTGATCCATATCCTATCGCGCGACAGGACGGCGTCAAGGAATTTTTTTTCGCGGTTTCGAGTGATCGGGCCGGGTCAGCCGGTGCCGCGTCGCCGACATGAAGCCCGTGCTGGAAATTGCGATTGCGATCCGATATGGCTGGGGGGATCTCAGAAGACGTAGCGAATCGACGCGTACCACAGACTCAGGACGTCGGCCGCCTGAAAATCGGCCGTACTTTCCGCTCCAAGCCGGAACTCGCATTGCGGACAGCAGCGGAACGGCCGGGCCGCCAGGCCGAGGTCGAACAGCAGCAGCTTGGGCTGGATGGAGCGCTCGCTGATGAATGTGGCGTCGCCGAATGCGTAACAGGGCCAATCCCACAGATCCTGCACGAGATAGGCGCGCAGCATCAGCCCAGGTTTGAACGTTTGGCCGTCGTTGCCCACCATGTCCTTCGTCGGATAGTAGCCGAAGCTCAAAAAGGAAGTCCTGCTCACGTCGAAGCCGGGTTTGCCCAGGTCGGCGTATTCCGGAGACAAATAGTATCGATTTTCCAGTCCACCGCCGTCGTTGATGCCGCCCGGAGTCACCAGGTTTGTCCCGCGATTCAGGTTGCTCATGGAGTAGCCGAAGCCGCGCAGCTCCCACGGGCCGGCGTAGTTCCAGGCGGCCCCGCCCGAAAGGTCGAACTGTCGTTTGCTGGTGCCCAGAAAGCCGTCGTTGGCGTTGGTCACGCCGAATTCGGGTTTCTCCCCCCAGAAGCGCATGTCGCCGAACAGGTAGAGACGCTCGCCGCGCCAAATCCACCAGTTGATGTCCAGATCCATGCTGAAGTTCGGATGGTACTCCTCGCCGTTGGGCGCCACCTTGGGCCCATCGGGAATGATGCGCAGGCCGACCACCCCCCAAGGCGCCAGCCATAGCGGCGCATCGGTTTTCGCCAGGTCGTCGGAAGGGGGGGCCGCCGCCTCAGGAAGCGGGGGGGGTTGCGGAACGGGGGAAGCCAGATCGTCGATAGAAGCGGAAGGAGCGACGGCCTGGCCCAGCGCCTGCGGGGCGGACAGGGGCGCAGCCGCCAGCAATCCCAGCAGCCATGCCGCCGCCGCTCGACGCATGTGGTCGCTCCACAGACAAGGTTCAGCCTTTCCCTGAATATCGTGCGGCGGAAGTGCGGGCTGTAACAAAAATGCCAAAAGCGCCGAATGGACAGGCGAAGGTCCCACCGGGCGTCATCACGTAGCCGGAAACAACTCCCGATTTGCGATCACCGGATTCCACGGCCGCAGGACGTAGGAAACGAAGACGCCGTTCTTGCTGAACGGGTCGCCCTTGAGAAGCTGTTCCGCCTCGTCGCGGTCGGCCGCCTCGTAGATAATGAGCGCCCCGCTGCCGTCGGTGAACGGCCCCGTGGCGGCGATCTGGCCGCGCTCCTTCAATTGCGTCAGGTACTGCCGGTGCGCTGGCCGGAGGGAATGGACTCTTTCCGGGTCTTGCAGATACTCGATGACGGCGGCGAATTTCATGCGGGCTGACTCGCTTTCTGGCGCTGGATCACCGATTGTCCCAGCGCGTACAGGCCGAAGAAGAGGAACGAAAACAACAAATCGGCGCCCAGCGTGTTGGGGAAGAACGGCACGCCCGCGATGTAGCACTGCATCAAGCCGGAGAGGTTTTGCGGATAGATCGGGTTGCCCGGCCAGCAGAGGAAATTCGAGGCCAGGAAAAACTGCACCGATCCCGCGAACGGCGCCGCCGTGATCCAGACGACCGACGACGTAGGACGCATGAGCCGGCCGATGAGCGCGTAGACCGTGAAGCTGGCGTAGATGATCGGCGTGCCCCAGCTGAATGTGCTGTAACCTTGCGCCGCAAGCAGCGGCCACATCAGCAAGTCCGACCCCAGCATCACGGCCAAAGGCGTTAGGACGGCGAACCGCGAATGCCAGCGCGCGCCGGCGAACAGACCGAGCGCGCCGACCGGGACGAAGTTCCAGACGATCTGCGCCTCCGGTCCCAGGTGGAGCAGACGGGGGAGCAGCCGATGCAGCACCGCCAGCGCCGCGAAGGCGAAAACCCACGGCCATGTCGGCCCGGCCTGGTTCGTATGTTTCTCGCTGCTCATGCTCAAGCCCCCTCGCCTTTTCGCTTGCGTAACCGTTGCTTATAGTAAACTTCTCCCTACCCTGTCGGCAAGCAGGCTCCTCTGCTACAATCAAAATCACGTCGTAGAACAAAAGCATGTTCTAAAATAGGACGTAAAGCGCGAGGACGCCGTCTTCGCGCTCTGATATGGGCCGTGCTCCCCTGCGTGCCCGTAACTGTCCCCGCCGTGGAGCGAACTCCCCCATGCGTTCCGCCCTGATCCGTTTTTTCGACCAGGCCGTCGCCGCCCTGCGCGAATTGATGGACCGTCCCTGGAGCCTCTTTTTCGCCCTCCTCGCCGTCAACGCCATCGCCCTGCCTTACAAAGGCATCTTGCACGACAGCCAGCTCTACGCCGTCCAGGTCATGAACCGCGTCGAGAACGGCGTCTACGCCGACGACCTCTTCTTCCGTTACGGTTCCCAGGACCGCTTCTCGGTCTTCTCCATCGCCGCCGCGCCGCTCGTCCAGGTTCTCGGACTGCAAAACGCCTTTTTTCTGCTCTACCTTGTCTTCAATGCGCTCTTGCTGCTGGCCGCCCAGCGGCTGACGATGACACTTTTCAAGAACCGCATCATCGCCGCCTTGTCGCTGCTGCTGCTCGCCACCACGCCCTTGCCCTACAGCGGCGGCGGCGCCCTGGTCGTCAACGAAAACTTCGTCACGCCGCGCATCCTTGCCGTCGCCTTGACGATCTTCGCCCTCGATCAGATGTTCAAGAAACGCTACGTCGCGGTCGTCCTGCTCCTGATTGGGGCGGCGTTGATGCATCCGCTCATGGCGTTCGGCGGCGCCCTGGTCTTCGGCGGCTGGTGGGCCGTTGAGCGATTTGGTTGGAAATGGACGCTGATCGTCTGCGCCGGCCTGGCCGCGGTCATGGCGGCGATCCTTATCTATCGGCCGCTGGGGACCCGGTTGCTCGGCCCCATGGACAACGAGTGGCGCGAGTATTCGCGTCGGGCCGTGCCGATGAACTTCCCCTCGGAGTGGATTCTGTTCGACTGGATCAATCTCGGCGCCGGCCTGGTGTTCGCTTTCGCGGTTGGACTGGTCCCCTGCCGCGAGGAGGACCGACGCATCGCCCGTTTCGGTCTGGTGCTCGGCGTTGTGTCGGCCGTGACCGTGGTCGGCACGTTCGTGGCGGCGTGGCTGCCGTACGCCCTGCCTCTGCAGGGACAACCGTACCGCGCCCTCTGGCTGCTCCGCTTGATGCAGGCGCCGTTCGGCTTGCAGCTGGCGTGGAACCTCTGGCGGCTGCACGGCGGCGCCCTTAAACTCGTCGTCCCGCCGGACGCCAATCCCGCCGGCGCCGCACCGACCCCGGAACTGTCCGCGAACCCGGCCCCGGTGGATGCCATTGTGACGCAAGCGGGGCGCGGTCCGACGGCGCCGGACTCCGTTGCAGCGGCGCCGATCGCTTCGGAACAACGCCCGGCCTCGCCGCCGTTTTGGCGCTATGTCTGGACGGAACCGTGGCAGGACGGCGTTTCCAAACTGCTGGCGGCCCTAGTGGCCGGTTATTTCTGCGTCGTATTCTTCGCCCCTCTGGAATTCGGCATCATGGCCTTCGCCGCGGCGGGGGCGGCCGTGGTCTATTTCCGCGGGCTGGGACCGACGCCGCAATCGCCGCATTGGCTGGCCCGGAGCACCGCGGCGGGCGCCATCGTCGGCGCCCTCATCTGGATCGTCCTTCGCTACTGCGACATGGTGAAATACACCAGCAAGATGCTTCATGTCGTCAATCCGACGCAGTACGTCGCCCTGATGCTGGAAGCCCTCGGCTTCGTCGGCTGGGCGGCCGTCGTCCTGGCCCTGGTTTGGCTGGCCGTGCGCCGTCTCGGCGTGGGATGGCGCTTCCAGGCGGCGGCGGCAGGGACGTGCTTGTTTTTGCAGACCGCGGCCCTGATCGTACTGTACGTCTGGGAGGTTCCGGTGCGGCCGACGAGCGACCTGGCGTTTATCGGCGAGTTTCTGGAGAAGCATCCTCCCAAGGACGGCGATTCGCTGCACACCATCTACTGCGCCGTCGGCGAGCCGGCCGACATCTGGCTGATCGCTCACGCCAAGAGCTATTTCACCCGTCATCAGCTGGCCGGTAATGTGTTTTATCGAGAGACCGCTGAGGAAGGACAGCGTCGCGCCCTGGTGGTGAAGCGCTTCGAGCAGGAGCGGATGCGGCGTTACGTACCGTTTATTCCGGACGAGCTGAAACGCAGTCAGGAGGAGCTGTTCGGCGTCCCGCTCGACGTGGGGCCGCCGACGCTGAAGGACCTGGCGGCCGTGTGCCAGGAAGAGGGCGTCGATTACGTGGCCGTCCCGGAAGCCTTCAACGCCCCCTGCGTCGCCAGCAACGGCCGCATCTACATCTACGATTGCGAACAGGTGCGGGCCGCACTGAAAAGCCGCTCGCCGAAGACCGGCGCGCGTCCGGCGCCCGACAAGCCGGCGGCCCAGGCGTTGGTTTCGCCGCATGTCCGATGACGCCGCTCGAAATGGTCGTAGGGTGGGTCGAGCGCCAGCGAGACCCACCGAGGGGAGTTGAATCGGCGCTGGCGGATCTCATTGGCGCTCGACCCGCCCTACGAGGCTGACAGCAAGGTGGATGCTTTTTTTGGCGTGACGCGAAAAGGAAAAAGCTAGACTCTCATAGCAAGCGATCCGCACGGCTCCCTTCCCCGGCGCAGCCGCGATGCCGTGCGTGATTCCTGTCGTTCGCTCGATTCCTTGACCTCCAATGAGGAGAAGGTCCGGCGGATGTTCTCCCCTCGATCGTCTGAGAAACCCGCCGCCGGCGCCATCCTGCGGGAAACGGCCCTGACCGCCGTCGCGGCCGCTCTGGTCGTCCTCTTCGCCGCTTCGCTGCTGCTGGTGGATCGCAAGTTCTACTGGATCGACGACGCCCAGAGCGGCGCCACGGCGGGGTATTGCGAGATCGCGCGCGCCTGGCGTTCCGGCGAGCTGCCGCTCTTGAGCCGCTGCACCTGGCGCAGCAGCGCCATGGCCTGTGAGTTTCCCACCGGCGTGTTTTCGCCGACGCTCGAATTGAGCATCATTCTGATCTTCAACCTCGGCCTTTCCCTGGCGCTGGCGGCCGCGGGTTTGTCTCTCATCCACCTGGGGATTTTGGCCGCGGGATCGTTTCGCCTGGCCCGCCGCAGCGGCCTCAGCGCCGACCTGGCCATGCTGGCCGCGCTCGTCGCCTCGATCAACGGCTGGATCATTATGTGGGGGGCGCGCAACTGGGGCGTCTGTCTCTACAGTTTCGCCTGGGTCCCCTGGTTCTGGTGGGCGCTGGAGCGGATCCGGGCCGGCCGCGGCGGCTGGCTGGCTTTCATTCCCGCAGCCATTTTTCTGTTCCTGATCGTCACGGCCGGATGGCCGGTCACGGACGCCATGGCCGCGCTCGTCACGGCCTGGGTGATGCTGCGGACCTGGATCGAGCGGCGCCGGCTCGTGAGGCTCTGGCCATTTCCCGCCGCCTGGCTGGCCGGGCTGCTTCTTTCCGCCCCGGCCTGGCTGATGGTGCTGCAATTCGCCCCGTACGCCGATCGCGCCCGCGCTGGCGGCGGGCTGGCGCTTAGCATCTCCTGGATGGTCCCCTTCGATGCGCTGCCCGGCCTGATTCTGCCGAACGTGATCGCGCTCTGGCCGGTGTTCGGGACCATCCGGACGCACGTTTCCGCCGAAATGGCGGGCGGCCTTGTGCCGGTGGTTGTTCTGCTCGGCTGCTTGTGGTGCGGCGGGCGCTCGATGCTCCGCGCGCTGCGGTGGGAGCTGGCGTTCTGCGGCCTCGGCTTGCTGCTTGTCATCAGTCCGGCGCCGATGCAGTTCGCCCACAGCTTCCGCTGGCTGCCGCTGTTCTTCCTCGGCCTCGGCCTGGCCGCAGGTCACGCCTTTGCCTGGGCGCGCGGCCGCATGGCCTCGGCAACTGCGCCGGCGCCGCCTTCCGGCAAGACCAATGGCGACGCGGCGGCGCGCGTCGGCCGGCGCCTGCCGAACCTGGGCCGCGTCGCCCTGGTCCTCGTGCTTTTTGTGTGGTTCCGCGAGCTTTTCCCCTTTCGCGGCATCGAAACCAACCTCGTCGCTTCCGGGGCGTTTACGGCGCTGGTCGTCTTTGTTTGGTCGTTTATCGAACGGCGATTCGCCCCAAATTCCCTGCCCCGCGTCTGGGCCCCCTGCTGCGTCGTGATGCTGACGTGCTGGATCGCCTTCGTCTCCTGCCGCACCGTCACAGACGTGCCCGTGTGGAATTTCGGCGACGAGGTGCGCGACCCCTGGCCCCTGGACCCGAATGTCCGCTATTTGAGCGTGCATACATTGCCGGATATCTTCGACTTCGAGGAGAATCGGTTCAACGATCGCTGGCGCGGGACCGGCGACGAGTTGCGTTTCAGCAACACCGCCGCCTACGCCGGCCTCGATTTCGTGAACGGCTACAGCCCCATGAAGCCGGCGGGAATGCAAGCGGTCTTCGGTTGGGAGCCGCATGGCTTCTTCGACGACCCGGCCGACGCGCAGCGAATCCTCGTCTGTGAGACGGGGCCGGATGGCTTGCTGCGGCGGATGGGCGTGGACGGCCTGATCGTCTCCGACCGTTTCCTGGACCTGGCGCCGATTCTCAAGGACAACGGTTGGGAGGAAAAGGCCCAGCTCCAGGGAGGGCGTGTCTTTCAGCGGATCGGGCCGCCCAGCGCCCGAGCCTATGCAGTGCCGCGCGCCGAAGTCGCGACGGATTGGGCCACGGTACGGAACGCCGTCTGGTCGCACGGGATGGCGCCAGCGCCGTCAATGCTCCTGCCCGGGGCGCGACCGGGGCCGACCGGCGAATTGCACCTGGCGCCAGCCGACGTGACGGCGGTGGAGGAACGCCGCAACTCCATGAGCGCGAACGTGAAAAGCGCGGCCGGCGACGGCGAAGTGCTTGTGGTGTTCGCTCGTCCCTGGTTTCCCGGCTACCGGGCCGTGTACAATGGCAAACCGGTCCCGGTTGAGGTGTATGACCTGATGCTCCCCGCCGTTCGGCTGCCGGCCGGATCGAACGGGCGCGTTGTGCTGGAGTATTGGCCCGCGTCCCTGACGGTCGGCCTCTGGCTGGCGGGGACGACCGCGGCCTTGCTGGCGCTGGCCGTCGTCGCGGACGCCTGCCGCCGACGGCTGCGTCGCTGTGCCGCCCCACCTGCCGCGCCTGTCCCGGCGACGGGGAACGGCGACGGCCAATCGCAGTCGGCGGCCGCGAAGCAGCTTGCTTGATTCAAAAAGGCCGTAGGGGGTGGGTCGCCAGACCCACCGCGAGGGGCCGAATGGGCGCCGGTGGGTCTGGCGACCCACCCTACGGATGCGGAAAGGAGAGAAGACGATGAAAGTGGTGCTTCTCTGCGGCGGCCTCGGAACTCGTCTGCGCGAAGAAACCGAATATCGTCCAAAACCGCTCGTGGACGTCGGCGGCCGGCCGATCCTCTGGCACATCATGAAGCTGTTTGCGCATTACGGCTTCCGCGACTTCATCATGTGCCTCGGCTACCGCGGCACCATGATCAAGGAATACTTCCTCAACTACGAGGCGATGAACAACGACTTTACGGTGAACCTCGGCCAGCTGCATCAAATCGCCTACCACGGCGCCCATTGCGAACAGGATTTCCGCGTCACCCTGGCCGACACCGGCGCGGAATCCATGACGGGCGGCCGCGTCCGGCGCGTCAAGCGCTACATCGACGGCGATACGTTCATGGTGACCTACGGCGACGGCGTGGCCGACGTGGACGTGCGGGCGCTGCTCAGCTTCCATCAATCGCACCGCCGGCTGGCCACGATCACCACCGTTTGCCCAACCTCGCGCTACGGCGTCCTCGACGTCGCCGCCGACGGCAGCGTGGAGCGGTTCGTCGAAAAGCCGCAGATGGACACGTGGGCCAACGCCGGCTTCTTCGTTTTCAACCGGAAGGTCTTCGATTACCTGGAAGGCGACGATACCATATTGGAGCATGAGCCGCTGGAACGGCTGGCCGCGGAGAAGCAGCTGATGGCCTACCGCCACAACGGCTTCTTCTTCGCGATGGACACGTACCGGGAATATAAGGTACTCAACGATCTCTGGACGAGCGGCAAGGCGCCGTGGAGAGTATGGGAATGAATCCTTCGTTCTGGCAAGATCATTCGGTGCTGGTGACGGGAGCGACGGGCTTGGTGGGCGGCTGGCTGGTGCGCCGTCTGCTGGACGCGGGGGCCCACGTCGTCTGCCTGGTGCGCGACTGGATTCCAGACAGCGAGGCGGTGCGCAGCGGCTTGCTCGCACGGACCGACGTGGTCCGCGGCGACGTTTCCGATCAGGCGCTCCTGGAGCGCACCCTCGGCGAATATGAGATCCGCAGCGTCATCCATCTGGCGGCCCAGACGATCGTGGGCATCGCCAATCGCAATCCGATTTCGACTTTTGAGGCCAACATTCGCGGCACATGGGTGCTTCTGGAGGCGTGCCGCCGCAGCCCGGCCGTGCAGCAGATCGTCGTGGCGTCGTCGGACAAGGCTTACGGCGATCAGGAGAAATTGCCCTACGACGAGGACGCGCCGCTGCAGGGCCGGCACCCCTACGACGTGAGCAAGAGCTGCGCCGACCTGATCGCCAAGGCCTATTCCGTCACCTACAATCTGCCGGCGATCGTGACGCGCTGCGGCAACTTCTACGGCGGCGGCGACCTCAACTGGAACCGCATCGTGCCGGGGACGATCCGCTCGGTGCTGCGGGGTCAGCGGCCGGTGATCCGCAGCGACGGCCTGTCGGTGCGCGATTATTTCTACGTCGAGGAAGGGGCCGCCGCGTACATGCTGCTGGTGGAGCATCTGGCCCGCGACCGCAGCGTGATCGGCGAGGCGTTCAACTTCTCCAACGAGCTGCAAGTGACGGTGCTGGACCTAACGCGGATGATCCTGCGGCTGATGGGCAGCAGCCTGGAGCCGGATGTGCGCAACGAGGCCAGCAACGAAATCCGCCATCAATACCTCAGCGCCGCCAAGGCTCGCCGCCGTCTCGGCTGGACGCCGCAGTTCGACCTGGAAACCGGCCTGCGCAAGACGATCGCCTGGTACAAGGAGTTCTTCACCCGTGGCTGACCCCGTCGAGATGCTCCAGGCGCCGTCCCTAGCGCATGCGCCGACGCCCAACCGCGCCGACGCCCTTCGTGCGCAGATCTTGGAGCTTGTCGGCGAATACTGCCGCGCCGCCTTCCCCGTCCGGACGTTTGTGCCGGGACAAGCGCCGGTCCCAGTGGCCGGCCGCGTCTTCGACGACCGCGAGGTCGCCGCCCTGGTCGATTCCAGCCTCGATTTCTGGCTCACGGCGGGGCGCTGGGCCGATCAGTTCGAGCGCGACTTCGCCCGCGTCTTCGGCAGTCGGTTTTCCCTCCTCGTCAACTCCGGTTCCTCCGCGAATCTGGTCGCGGTGTCGTGTTTGACTTCGCCGTTGGCGGGGGAGCGACGGCTGCGGCCCGGCGATGAGGTCATTACCGTCGCCGCGGGATTTCCAACCACGGTCAACCCGATCCTCCAGAACGGCCTGGTTCCCGTGTTTCTGGACGTAACGGCGCCGACCTACAACATCGACGTGACGCAGCTCGACGACGCCCTGAGCTGCCGGACGCGGGCGATCATTCTGGCCCATGCGCTCGGCAATCCCTTCGACCTGACCGCCGTCACGGCGTTCGCCAAGGCGCACGACCTGTGGCTGGTGGAAGATTGCTGCGACGCGCTTGGCGCCACATACCAGGGCCGGAAAGTCGGCACGTTCGGCGACATGGCGACGTGCAGCTTCTACCCGGCCCATCACATCACGATGGGCGAAGGCGGCGCGGTGATGACCGATCGGCCGCTGCTCAAGAAATCCGCTGAATCATTCCGCGACTGGGGCCGCGACTGCTGGTGCGCTCCCGGCAAGGACAACACCTGCGGCAAGCGCTTCGACTGCCAGTATGGCAAGCTGCCGCACGGCTACGACCACAAGTACACCTATTCGCACGTCGGCTACAACCTCAAGGCCACGGATATGCAAGCGGCGGTCGGCGTCGCGCAGCTGGCCAAGCTGCCGGAGTTCGTCGCCGCCCGGCGACGCAACTTCGCCGTGCTGTTCGAGGGAATGCGGGATTTGGAAGAGTTCTTTATTCTGCCGCGGGCCACGCCCGGCTCGGAACCGAGCTGGTTCGGCTTCCCGCTGGCGGTCCGGCCCGGCGCTCCGTTCACGCGCGATCAGCTGGTGCGCCGGCTGGAAGGCAGCCGCATCGCCACGCGGCTCCTGTTCGCCGGCAACCTGACGCGACAGCCGGCCTACCAGGACGTGCAATATCGCACCATCGGCGACCTGAAAAATTCAGATTTCGTCGCCGAGAGCGTCTTCTGGATCGGCGTCTACCCCGGCCTGACCGCGGCGATGCTCGATTACGTGCTTGCCGCCGTCCACGGCTTTTGCAGGGAGGCGCCGTGACCAACCCGCTCGCCGCCGACCTGGACCACGTGCTGGACCACACGCGCGGACGGTGGGACGAGCTGCGCGGCGGCCGGCTGTTCATCACCGGCGGCACCGGCTTTTTCGGCTGCTGGCTCCTGGAGAGCTTCGCCTGGGCCAACGACGCACTGAAGCTCGGCGCCGAGGCCGTGGTGCTGACGCGCGACGCCGCCGCCTTCGGTCGCAAGGCGCCGCACCTGGCCGGCCGGTCCGACCTGCGATTACACACTGGCGATGTCCGCGATTTTGAGTTTCCACATGGGCCGTTCACGCACATCATCCACGCCGCCACCGAGGCCAGCGCCGCGCTGAACGCCGAGGCGCCGCTGACGATGTTCGACGTGATCGTTCTGGGGACGCGGCAAACGCTCGACTTCGCCCGGCAATGCGGTACGCCGAAGGTGCTGCTGACCAGCTCCGGCGCCGTCTACGGCCGGCAGCCGCCGGAGCTGTCGCACACGCCGGAAGAATACGGCGGCGCCCCGGATGTGCTGGATGCGAACTCGGCCTACGGCGAAGGCAAGCGCGTGGCGGAGCATTTGGCCGGCGTCTACCATCGCCAATACGGCCTGCCGGTGAAAATCGCTCGCGCCTTCGCGTTTATTGGCCCGCATCTTCCGCTTGACGTACACTTCGCTGTGGGCAATTTCCTCCGGGACGGTCTGCGCGGCGGCCCGGTGCGGGTCGGCGGCGATGGGACGCCCTATCGCTCCTACCTGTACGCGGCCGACCTCGCCGTTTGGCTCTGGACGCTGCTGTTTCGGGCAGCGCCGATGCGGCCGTACAACGTCGGCAGCGGCGCGGCGGTGAGCATCGCCGAGACGGCCCGTTGCGTCGCCGCCCACTTCGGCGTCGATGTGCAGATCGCCAAGACGCCGACTCCTGGCCGCCCCGCCGAGCGCTACATTCCCGCCGTGCGGCGGGCGCGCGAGGAGCTGGGGCTGTGCGAGTGGGTTCCCTTGCCGGAGGCCGTGGCGCGGACGGCCCGCTGGCATCAGACGGTCGCTGCGTGACGGCGGCGGTCGTTCACTGTAGGTAAATCAAGCGCCGCTCGCGGAGCGAGCGGCCTACCAAAGCAGGAGAAGGATCATGGACAACGGACATAGCACACCGACGAACGGCGCCCGCAAGAAGCGGATCAGCGTCGTCACCCCCTGCTACAACGAGGAAGCCAACGTCCGCGCCGTGTACCATGCCGTGAAAGAGGTATTCGCCGGACTGGCCGACCGATACACCTATGAACACGTTTTCATCGACAACTGCTCCAAGGACGCCACCGTCGCCATCCTCAAGGAGATCGCGCGCGAGGATCGCAACGTCAAGATCATCGTGAACGCCCGCAATTTCGGCCATATCCGCTCGCCGCACTACGCCATGCTGCAATGCCGCGGCGACGCCGTTCAGGTGATCGTGGCCGATTTGCAGGACCCGCCGTCGATGATTCCCCAGTTCCTCGCCAAGTGGGAGGAAGGCTACAAGGTCGTACTCGGCGTCAAGACCGACGCCGAGGAATCGCGGCTGATGTTCTTTTTGCGCACGGTTTATTACAAGCTGATCGGCTGGTTGTCCGACGTGGAGCTGGCGCAGCATGTCACCGGCTTCGGCCTCTACGATCAGCAAGTGATGCAGGTGTTGCGGGAAATCGACGACCCCTATCCCTATTTGCGCGGGCTGATCTCCGACATCGGTTTTCAATCGTACAAGATACCGTACAAGCAGCCGAAGCGCAAGCGCGGCATCACGAAGAACAACTTCTACACGCTCTACGACTTGGCCATGCTCGGCATCACGAACCATTCCAAGGTGCCGCTGCGCGTGGCGACCATGGC
>DATKHW010000632.1:0-2123 GCA_035546275.1 Gemmataceae bacterium | reverse complement strand
GACCGGGGGCGTTCGCGCCGGCCGGACCGATGTTGCTACTTCTCCTTCTTCGTCAGCAGCGCCTTCGCCTCCGTCTCGGTCAGCGGGCCGGCCTTGACCGAAATCTCGAACACGGCCGACAGGGCCGGGACGCCGGCCCAGCTATAGCCCTGGAAGTCGTCCCGGTGGATTCGGTGCCCGAACCCCCAGCCCAAGGCCCAACCCTTAAAGTCCTTCCAGGAAACGACGACGTTGTCCCTCGCAAAATCGTTCTGAAGGGGAAGCGAGTAAATGCCCAAATGATACCCGTGCCAGTTCTCGCGGTTTTCTCCGTCCCAGCCGACCGTGTCGTAATCGACCCGCTTGCGCAGGTTTTCGTTCGTCATCGGGATGATGACGTAATGATTCGTGCCGACCCACTTCAGCTTGAGGTACTGCACGCCGTCGGGCGCCTGGCTGAGCGGGATCGCGTAGCCGTTCTTGCCAATATTGACGTCCTTGTCCCAGATGCGCGGGTCGGCGGAGCGGAACAGCACCACCCAGCCCGGCTCCGGCGGCGCGTCGGGCACCGTGAACTTTTCCGCGATTTTGTCGATGTCCTTAGCCGCTTTTTCCGCCTTGGCCTTGTCCAGGCCGGTCAGCTGAGGGGCGGCCTGCTTGTACCAGGCGCCGGCGCGCAGCTGAATCTGCTGCGACGGGACGCCGGTCTGGGACGAAGCCAGGTCCATCCAGGCGTCGGCCAGCGCCATCTGATCGGCGGCGGCCGTCGGGTTGCTCATGTCCTTTTTCACCAACTCCTTGAGCTTGTCGTCGCTGCCGGCCGCCAGCAGCGGCAGGCCGTGCTCCCAGTCGCCCTTGAAAAAGCACAGGTAACGGCCGACGTGCAGGTTGGCGTCCGGGTCTTGCGGCTTGTCTTTGAGAACCGCGAGGTCCGCCTTGATGTTCTCGTGTTCCTTCTGAATGGCCTCGACCATCTTGCTGCGTTCCAGGGCCGCGGCCGCCGCCGGCTTGCGGTCGAGCTTCGTCGCCGCCGTCTGGGCCGCGTGCAGCAGCTCGATCTCTGCGTCGAAATCGTCGGCGGCCTGGGCCTCGTCCGCGACCGGCAGGGCGGCGTCCAAAACCGCTTGGGCGTCCACCGTGGCGCCGGGCGCCGTCGGATGGAGGGCCGTTTCCAGCGCCCGTGCTTTAAGGGCCGGGGCATTGACGGCGTATTCCGCGGCCTGCGCGTCGATGGCCGCGACGGCGTCGGCGGCGTCGCCGGCCTTGGCGGCCAGCTCGGAAGCCATGCGCAGCAGCACGAATTTGCTGGTCGCGTCGTCCTTGGCGTCGGCCGCTTGCTGGATCATCTTGGCCGCCAGGGCCTGAACGTCGGGCGCCTTCTTCTTGGCGAATTCCTCCTTAAAGAGGGCCTTTATCATCGTTTCGGACTTGGCCTGGGCGGCGGCGTCCGGCGGCGGCTTGCGATCGTCCGCGCGGAGCAGGGGAGCGGCCAGGAAAAGGGCCGCGGTCGTCAGAGTCAGAAAACGCATGAGTGCCTCCTGAATGAGCCGGCGGGATGTCTGAGGAATAGACGAATGTTAGCGGCTGATCGACCGCATCGGCAAGCGAAAAAGCACACGGCCGCATCGCTCCCCCGTCCGGCTGTTCCGTCTGTAGAATGAGGGGGAGGACGTTTCACGCCAAGGAGAAAAACCGGATGGCCGGACAACCCGACGGAATCGTTCCGCCGCGCCGTTCCATGCTCAAGTCGAAGATCCACCGGGCGACCGTAACGCACGCCGACGTCGATTACGAAGGCAGCCTGACGCTGGATGCGCAGCTGCTCCAGGCGGCGAACATCTTGCCGTATGAGGAAGTTCACGTCTGGAACGTGACGCGCGGCACGCGGCTGCGGACCTACGCCATGGTCGGCGAGGCCGGCTCCGGCGTCGTCTGTGTCAACGGCGCGGCGGCTCACCTGGCGAAGCCCGGCGATCTGGTCATCGTGGCGACGTTCGCGCAGATGGACGATCAGACGGCGCGGCTGCATCGGCCGATCGTCGTCCTGGTGGACGAGCGCAACCGCATCCGGCCGGCCCGCACCGCCGAGATCGCGGGGCCGCAGACCGTCATGAAATCGTGCTGACAACATCCTGGTAGGGTGG
>DATKHW010000631.1:0-8886 GCA_035546275.1 Gemmataceae bacterium | reverse complement strand
GAAGCCGCACTTCTGAAGTACCCGCAGGGACGCCCCGTTGCTGGTGGCGGCGGTGGCGACCAGAGGACGCTTGGTGACTTCCTGCAAAAGCAGGTGGAGCGCCCGACTGACGTTGCCCATGCCCCAATACGCCCGGTCGATCCAGTACCCGACGTGATCCTGACCGTCCATCGGGAAGCAGGAGATGTACCCAACCATCGCCCCGCCGACGAGGACGGCCCTGGTGGTATTCCCCGGATCGGCCAGCGCCTTCGCCCAATGCGAATCGAACGCCTCTCCGGTACGGGGGATCGTGACCGCCATGCGGTTCGCCTCCGGGTCGAGTTGCATGGCGTACATCCGGGGCAGGTCGCCCGGCTGAACCGGACGGAGCCACACGCCGTCGTCGGTGGTCACGTCTGTAACCCCCTCGACGAGATGACCGGCTCCCCGCAAGGCCGCAACTGCCGCCCGGAACTCGGCCTCCTTGACGAACAGGTAATCGGTGTCGAACGTCGATACGACGAGGACGCCGACGCCCGCAGCCGCCACCGGCCCCGTGAGCGAGGCCAGCACCCCGACGAGTGTGAACGGCATCGCCCCGGCCACCCGTAGGCAGCGCCAGCCGACTTCGGCCTGCGTCCCGGAGCGAACCATTTCCTGACGACACATCACCGACAACTCTTCGACCGTGCGGGTGACGCTGAACACGTCCCCTGCCATAGCCCAGGTCGGAACCGCCGAGTCAGGCGGCAGTTTGCAAACGGCGAACCGCCCGCCGACACCGAGCAGCGTCAGCGGCGGGGTGGCCGAACTCTGGCCCGGCACCGCAATGAATGCCTCGCCGGCCCGCATGATGATCGGCTCCGAGAGGTCCACCCAGCCGCCGTCTCCAACTGTCGCCGTCGCCAGCAGGCCCAGGCGCTCGCCGGTGCCAGGGTCGATCTTGAAGACCGAGATAGGTCGCCCGGCCTCGACGCCCTCCAGGTGGAAGCGGGGGATGAGCCGGTCGTCTGCGAAGCGGAAGGTGAAGCAAGGGTCTTCGTGGAGCGGGATCATCCTGCCTTTCTCCTCAAGCGAATTATCGCCAGCTTTGCTCGCTTTGTCATTGCTTTGATCGCAGCTTCTCGCTTCAAGGCCGAACTCCGACCTGGCTGGGCCTCGTGCCAGACCAGCTTGGTTGGGAGACGGCTCCGGGTGTATCGTGATGCCTTGCCATCGTTGTGCTGCTGGCAGCGGCGTTTCACGTCCTTGGCGATGCCAGTGTAGAGCGAGCCATCGGCGCAGCGAAGCATGTAGACGAACCAGGGGTCGTCGGACGGTTTCTTCATTTCGGCTTCCTGGCCCCCTTCGACAGTTCGCCATGTCGGAAGCAGCCGACCAAGTGATCGTTCACCATACCGACCGCCTGCATAAAGGCGTAGCAGATGGTGCTACCTACGAACTTGAACCCCCGACGTTTCAAGTCCTTGCTCATGGTGTCCGATTCCGGTGTCTTGGCGGGAACTTCCTTGAGCAACTTCCAGGCATTCTGCTTCGGCTCGTTGCCGACAAATCCCCAAATGTATTCGTTAAAGGTGCCGAACTCGTCCTGCACGGCCAGAAATACCTTCGCATTCTGAATGGCAGCCTCGATCTTCAGCCGGTTGCGGACGATCCCCGCATCCGTCAGCAAGCTCTTGCACTTTTTCTGGCCGTACTTGGCGATGATGGCGGGATCGAACTGGTCGAAGGCGTCCCGGTAGCTTCCTCGCTTTTTCAGGATCGTCTCCCAACTCAGACCCGCCTGCGCTCCTTCGAGGATCAGGAACTCGAACAGGAGTCGGTCGTCATGGACCGGCACGCCCCATTCCGTGTCGTGATATTGCACATACAGGTCGGTCTTCGCCCACGGGCAACGGCCAATCTCAATTCTTTCGCTCCGCTTCGCCATCGAACCCCTCGCTCAGATGCGGTCGAGTTGGGCGACCGTCCGCTCGTTCTGCATGTTGCCCGTGTTCAGCGTCGAGGCCGGCTCGAACAGCAGGACGTGCGCCTCCTCATCGGCGACGGGCCGGTGTTCGACGCCACGGGGCACGATCAGGAACTCGCCCTCCTTCAGCCAGACGTGCCGATCCCGGAACTCCATGCGGAAGCGGCCCTGCACCACGAGGAAGAGTCGTCCTCGTGGTCGTGATGGTGCCAGACGAACGGCCCCTGGAATTTCACCAGTTTCACCTGCTGGCCGTTCAACTCGCCAACGATCTTTGGCTTCCACTGGTCGCCGAACTGCGCCAGTTTCTCGGCCAAGTTGACCTTCTCCATGACGGTTCTCCCGTTGCTGTCCTTCTTGATGATTTGTGCGCTACCAAGGCGGTCCCAGGAGGTCGATCTTACCGCCGAGCGATTCTTGCGGTCGAAGCGGCGTCGTCATCGCCAGGTTGAACGTGAACGGTACGGTCGTCTGGCGCTGGATCACGAGGAGATCGCCGGGAAACCTGCGCCAGCCCAGGCGCTCGTAGAACGGCACCAGGCCCGGCTCGCAGACCAGCAGGCCGAAATCGACATCGCCCTGTTCGTGGAAGAAGTTAAGTGCCCGCTGGATCGCCGTGGTAGCGAAGCCTCGCCCTCGTGAGGCTGGGTGCGTCTTCACGCCGCCGATGCCGCCCACCCGCACGGCTCGCTCGTTCCACCGGGCCTCCCGGAGTACAATCCCGACGTAGCAGTGTGCATTGCCCTCATCGTCCCAGCCGATGACGCCCCACTGGTGCGCCGCCCACTCGATGACTCGCCCCGGCCAGGCCGCAGCGATTTCAGGTGGGTACACGGCCAGCGACAGAGTTCGCAGAGCCGACTGCTCGCCCGCCGTCAGGTCGGCGATCCGGCGTAGTTCCCATCTCATGCCGCACCGCCTTCCCACCGGCCCAGCATCTTGCGCAGGTGATGCTCCAGGTGATCGACGTAATCGACGAACAGCCCCGCCAGGGTGACTTCGGCCCCGCTGCCGACCCGACAGGTAGCACGCCGGCCCTCCTCTGTCATGCAGCCGATGACGTGCAGCAGGTGCGTGTTGTAGGCCCGCCACAGGTCGATCAGGTCGGGCCACCGGGCCGACTGGTAGCCCTGGATGCGCACCCACTGCTCCTGCTCGTAGCGGGGGAAGTCCTGCCCGGAGGCGATCTGGCCCCGCACAAAGCGCTGGTGGTTGTTCGAGGCCGAGTCGATCAGGTGGCCGACGACTTCCTTCTTGGTCCAGCGTTCGGGGGAGGGCTGCTGCTCGCTCTCAGCCTCGGAGAACCCGGCGAGGACGCCCGGCAATGTGCGGACGGCGAACCGCAGACGTTCGATGGCAGCCAACATTTCTTTCATCCATTCCCTCCCTGCGTCGTGTCTTGCTCGTTCGTCTCCCTGGGCCTGTAGCCGTCACACCGCACGACCGGCTGCGGCGGGTACTTCGGGTAGGCCGGGTCCGTACTCGACAGTTGACACAACAGGAAGCGTGACCCCTTGGGCGTGATGACCTTCCGCATCGAGGCGCACGTCTCGCAAAGGCTCCGCACGGCCGCACCCCTCCCCTGGCAGCCTCACCTGCATCATGGCGGCGACCGCCTGCGCTCTCGCTGATGGTTTGTGCTAAGGCCATCGAGATAGGATAATCACCGGCTGACCATTAGGCCGCACGCTCTGGCGGCGGGGCGTGTCCCAAGCACCGCAAGGACAAGACGACCGGAGGAGGATCATGACCGGGGTTCCCGACAGGACCACCTTCGAGAGCGCCTACGCCAGCCAAGCGCCCTGGGACATCGGTAGGCCGAACAAGGTGTTGGTGAACGTGGCCGACCGGATCAGCGGCTCGGTTCTCGACGCCGGCTGCGGCACCGGGGAGAATGCCCTCTTCTTCGCCGGGCGGGGCCGCCAGGTCACGGGCATCGACTTCATTGAAGAAGCGATCAACCGGGCCAGGCGCAAGGCAGCCGAGCGGGGCGTACAGGCCGCCTTCATGGTCAAAAATGCCACGACGCTGAAGGACTGGTCGGAGCGGTTCGACAACGTGATCGACAGCGGCCTGTTCCACGTCTTCAACGACGAGGACCACCGCCGATACGTCGAAGGGCTGGCGACAGTGCTGAAGCCGGGCGGTCGCTTGTTCCTGGGCTGCTTCAGCGACGAGGAACCGGGCGAGCAGGGGCCGAGGCGGGTATCCAAGAAGGAACTGCACGACGCCTTTGCCGAGGGCTGGAACATCGAGTCCATCGAGCCGACCAAGGCCGAGGTCCGGCCCGACCTGAAGGACTCGTCGTTCTCCGAGGGCGGGCCGAAGGCGTGGTTCGTGGTCGTAAGGCGAGCGGGATGACCAGAAGTAGTCTGTCCTGCTCCCTCGCAGTAGTCCCCCATCCCACAGGCCAGCGGTCATATCAACCCAAAATGCCGGGATTCCAATGCGCTGATCGCCGCCACTTCTCCTGAATTCTCAAGCAGTTGCGAAAAGCATCAGTTTTGCCAGCAATGATGGAACTCAAGGCCTGGGAATTGTCCGGCTACAGCGTCTCCAGCAACGTGCTGCTTCAGGACAGCGTGATCGGCCTGGAGAAGTTCCTGATGACGCTGTTCGCCAAGTCGCTGGCCTGGTTCGAGGAGTACGCGTTCTTGCAGGGCAACGGCGCCGGCAAGCCGCAGGGCATCCTCACGGCCCCGGCGGCGCTCAGCCTGACGCGGGCGGGGTCCGGCCAGGTGCAGTTCGCCGACGTGGCCGGCATGTGGGCGAAGCTGCTGCCGATCAGCTGGAACAAAGCGATTTGGACCTGCTCGCCGTCCGTCGTGCCGCAGCTCATCCAGCTGAAGGACGGCTCCAACCGGGCGATCTTCCTGCAGATCGGCAGCGAAACGCAGGGGGCGATCACGTCCGGCCTCAACTGGTCCTTGCTGGGCCGGCCGATCTACCCCACGGAAAAGGTCCCGGCCCTGGGCACGAAGGGCGACCTGATGCTGATCGATCCGAGCTTCTACGTGCTGGGCGATCGGATGCAGATCGAGATCGCCGCGTCGGAACACGTGAATTTCTTGAAGAATCAGATGACATGGAGGATCGTCGAGAGGGTCGATGGCCAGCCGTGGCTGGACAAGCCGGTGACGTTGCAGGACGCCGCGAAGCAAGTTTCGCCGTTCGTGGTGTTGAACTGAAAACGAACCACCCGGCGAGCGGGGGGCGTAAGCCCCCTGATGACAGCATATGGTCGCTGACAATGTCGCGCCATCAGGGGGCTGACGCCCCCCGCTCGCCAAGGAGATCCCCATGTACACCGAACAGATCACCCAGCGCCTCGGCATCACGGCCGCGGCCAATCCGCAAATCCTCAACAACGCCAGCGTCAACAGCGGCGCCGTGGACATGAGCAAGTTCCACCGCGCCTTCTTCATCCTCGAAATCGGCACGGTCGTCTCCGGCGGCAGCATCAACGCCCAGCTGATCCAGTCGGCGGCCAGCAACCTCGGCAGCGCGACCAACGTGCCCGGCAGCAACACCGGCCTGACCGCCCTCACCACGAGCAACAAGCAGTACACGTTCGAGGTGCGGTCCGACCAGCTGACGGCCGGGCAGCAGTTCGTCGGCCTGCAAGTCACGGAGACGGCCGGTCACAACGTCACGCTCTGCGTCGTCGGCTATGGGGACGAGGCCGCCCACAAACCCGGCAACGCCCAGAACGACGCCAGCGTCGCGGGTCAGCAAGTGACGACGTGAGAGAAGAATCTCATGCAAAGACGCAAAGACGCAAAGAACGCAAGGAAGAAAAAGTTGGCTTTCTTGGAGAGCTTTGCGCCTTTGCGTCTTTGCGTGAGATTATTTGGACCGCATAAAGGAGATGCTTACCGTGCCTGGCAACGATCTCATCACCCTGGCCCGCGCCCGTGAGGCGGTGCTGCAATGCGACGAGGCCGCCGCGGCCGTCGTGGCGCCGCTGGGCTGCCGCGGCCGGGAACGATCGTGGGAAGGCGCCGTTGGGCGCAAGCCGTGGCAATACCAGATCACGGCCGCCATTCCCCATCTCGAAACGCCGGAAACGCTGCCCGTCCTGCTGGAATTGCTGGCGCTGCAAACGGTGCGGCCCTATGTGCTGCTGATCGACACGGGTTCCTCCCCGGCCGTGGTTCGCCGCTTGGAAGCGCTGCGCCGGCCGGATGTAGAAATCCATTATCTCCGCGGCCACGGCTACGCCCATTCGTCGGCGCCGGTCACGACGGCGATGGACGTCGCCTTCGCCCTGTGCCGCACGCCGTACCTGTTCTGCACCCATTCCGACGTCTTCCCGCGGCGGCGCGACCTCCTGGAATGGCTGCTCGGCCTGTGCCGCGAGGAGCAGCCGGTCGTCGGCTACGAGATGAGTCCGCGGCCGGGGACGAACGGCTGGCGCAACGTCGTCTCGCACACCTGCACCCTGCTCGACATGCGGGTGATGCGCCGCATCGGGGCGACGTGGAGCTTCGAGCGCTACTGGGAGTCCGGGGAGGCGGCGGCGCAGCAGCACGGTTATCCCGACACCGAACAGCCGTTCGATCGCTGCCTCCGCCGGGCCGGGATTTTCCCGTACCTCATCGGCCACGACGCCAACCATGTCCGCCTCGTGGATGACAACATCGACCATGTCCGCTCGCTTGCGGGGTTGAATTTGTACGAACAGGGCCGCGAATCGCACCGCCGCTGCCGCTGGAACCTCGACCGCGCCCTGGGCGAAGCGCAGATCCGCATCCGGGCCTGGCGGAAGGAGGCGCGTCATGGCTAACGCCAAGGACCTCATCACCAGCGCCCGCGCCGTCCAGGGGATGCAGTATTACAGCGACAACACGACGACGAATGCGATCTTGCAGACCCTGATTACCGCCTGTTCCGATGCGATTGAAAAATATTGCCGGCGCCGGTTCGTCAGCAAGTTTTACGACGAGCTGTACGACGGCAACGGCGACCGCCGGCTCTTGCTGCGGCAATACCCGATTCAATCGGTCCAGAGCGTCCGTTATCGGCCCGTGACCGTCCTCAAGGTCGTCAACAATAACACCCTGCAAAACCAGCAGGCCCGCGTCCAGGTCACATCGACGGGATTGCAGCTGACGCGGACGGCGTCAGGCGTCCTCGTGACGGAGACGCCGCTGACCTGGGCGGCCAATCCGACGGTCAACGCCCTGGCCGTCGCGGTCAACGCCCTG
This sequence comes from Gemmataceae bacterium, assembly GCA_035546275.1. Taxonomy (GTDB): domain Bacteria; phylum Planctomycetota; class Planctomycetia; order Gemmatales; family Gemmataceae; genus UBA4732. The sequence goes on along the minus strand of DATKHW010000631.1, from coordinate 1,728 downwards.
GGCAACGGCTGGTTCGCCCAGATCGTCGGCGACGCGGGGCCGACGGGCGATTACGGCCTATGGCCGTCGGCCGATCTGTATGTCCCCGGCTCCTACGGCGATTCTCTGGAAGGCGCCGGCGTGCTGACCAGCCAGGGCAACCTGACCGCCCGCGGCCAGAACGCCGAGCTGAAGCTGCACACCTACGAGCTGGCCGGCTATCAGTGGGACCCGCGCGGCTGGCTGCTGCGCGCCATCCCCTATACCGATCCCGAATTGCTGCATCCCGAAGATTTGATCTGGCCGGTCGGCGTCAACAATTTCCGCGTGCAATACACGGCCGGCTATTCCGTCGTGCCGGAGGCGGTGCAGGAGGCGTGCGCCCGCTGGGTGGCGGTCTGTTACAACCTGACGCAGCGCGACCCGTCGCTGGGCCGTTTTGCGCTCTCCGGCGCCGCCGACCAGGAATATGCCCCCGTGCCGCTCGACCATCAGCCGCCGCCGGCCATCCGGGCGCTGCTGGCGCCATACCGCCGGCACACCGTGGCGACCGATCAGGGGTGAGTTATGTCCGATTCCGTACTGCCGTTCCCGAACAACACCACGTGCGACATCTACCGCGCCGGCCGTTTTCCGCCGGCGACGCCCGACGTGGCGGACGTGCCGTGCCTGCTGATTCCGTACTCGCGAAACATCAAGCCGCTGTCGGCGGCGCCGGCGACCTACACGCACCTCCTGCGGGTCGCGGTGGACGCCGACATCCGCGACGCCAACATGGCCGGCCCCGACACGATCTACGTCCCGGACAAGAGCGGCGTGCCGTTCCTCGTGCAGTGGGTGACGCGGCACGGACGCAACACGGCGCTGGACCACAAGGAATGCCTGCTGATGCGGCAGAACCCAACGTATCCGACGAATGAGGGGTGAGCAAGCCGCCTGCCCCCCTCTCCCCTGTACTCAGGGGAGAGGGGTTGGGGGTGAGGGGTTCCGCCTCCCGCCCGAAGACATCCCCCTCACCCCCGACCCCTCTGCCCCGAAGCGGGGGAGAGGGGAGAGAATTGAGGATCCGCCATGACCGAGAAACCGCGCAACCGCATCAAGGGCCATCGCCGCATCCGGGCCGGCGACCTCGTTCCGCACGAGCTGAACCCGCGGCTGCATTCCGAGTCCCAGCGCGCCGCCCTGGCCGCTCTCTATGAGGAAGTCGGTTTTGCGCGGTCGCTGCTGGCCTACGAATTGCCGGACGGCCGGCTCAAGCTGATCGACGGCCATCTGCGGCAGTCGATGGACCCCGACATGGAAGTGGACGTGGAAATCCTCGACGTTGACGACGCCGAGGCCCGCGCCCTGCTGCTGTCCATCGACCCGCTGGCCCGGCTGGCCGACTACGACGGCGGCAAGCTGGACGAGCTGCGGCGCGTCACCGATTCCGACTCCGACGCGCTGGCGAACCTGTGGAGCACCATCGCCGCGGCCGGCGCCGAGGTCGAGAAGACGCTGACCCGCGCTCGCCGAGCCGACGCGGAACCGCCGGAGCAGTTTCTGGTGCTGGTCGAATGCGCCGATGAATCCCAGCAGGCCGCCTTGTTGCAGCGCTTCCAGGCGGAAGGACTGAAGTGCCGGGCGCTGCTCAGCTGATTCTCGCTCCCGGGCTCTGCCCGGGAGCGCACTGTCCGCGAGGCTCTGCCTCGCGTCCGTCCGGCAGGCAGAGCCTGCCGGGCAGTGCGTGCCGGGGCAGAGCCCCGGCAC
>DATKHW010000630.1:0-7745 GCA_035546275.1 Gemmataceae bacterium | reverse complement strand
TCGGGGATGCCGAAGCCGCGCTCGACGTGGCCGCTCCCGGCCAGCACCACCATCCGGCGCACGCCGCGGTCATGCTGGAACGCGGCGGCGCTGGTGGCCATGTAATCGTCCCAGACCGTCATCACCTCGTAGCCGCGCTCCTTCTGCTCCGGCGTCGCGTCCTTCTGACCGTGCATCTTCGGCAGACGCTCGTACCAGTAGTCGCGATGTTCCTTCACCTGAAAATCGACGTCGCCGAGCTGCTTTTTCTCGTCGTCGGTCAGCGACGCATAGCCGCTTTTGGAGATCTTGCGCGTCAGCTCCCGCGGGGCGTTCAGCGCCGCCAGCGGCACGCCGTTTTTGCGGCAGAAATCCACGATCGGACGGTACAGCGACCAGTTGAAGCCCCACCGCTCCCTGTATTCGCTCGCCTTCAGGAATTCTTCTTCATCCAAACCGCCCTGGAAATAGCGGTCGATGTCCTTCTGGAAGGGTCGTTGGAACATCTCCATTCCGACGGCCAGCCGGTCGTCCCGCGCGAACAGCGACGCGATGATCTCCAGCTGAACGCGGTGACACGGCACGCTGTCGTGCGTCTCACCGAGGCAGACGATGTCGGCGTCGGCCAGGCGGTCCACCATTTCGCCGAAAGAGATCGTCTTTTTGTCTTTCGCCGAGTAAACGGCCAGCGACGGCGGGCCTTCCAAGTAGTCCAGCATGAGCCGGTACGCTGCCGCGCCAGGCGCCTTGATCCACAGGACGTGCGAGCCGCGGGTGAGAACCGCTTCGGTTTCTCCATATTCCTCTTTCCAGCAATCTGCGCCAAATTCGCCTTCGCGCGGCGCAACGGCTTTCGCCAGCGCCTCCCGGAATTTCTGCGCGTGATCGCGGTCTGCAAAGGCGATTTCATGGGCCGTCGCGCCGCCGTATTCGACGGTGCGGTCGCCGATCCAGCCGGACGCCGCCTGCACTGACAGCGGCGCCGTCTCCGGCGTCCGCATCAGCCGCTGAATCCAGCCCAGCTCGCCGACCACCGCGCCAGGGCCGAGGTCGATCGTCGAGACGCCCTCCGGGTGCAGTACGTCGGCCGTCGATTCCGGCGGAAAGCGATACGCATTGTTCACCGCTTCCCAGCCGCCGCGCTCTTTGAGCGCCTTCACATAGCGGGCGCCCTGGGCATAGAGAAATGCGTTGCGCAGGTTCTTCACCTTCTCCAAGGGCGCCTCGAGCATCGCGGCGACCTTCGGCTGATCCTTCTTCAGCACCTCGATCATGGTGAACGTGGCGTCGCCCTCGATCAGGGCGTCCTTCGCCAGCTCGGCGTCGTCGTCGCCCTCGTCCTGATGCAGCTTCGCCAGGCCGAAGTTCTGGTCCTGCAAGGCGTGAACCATTTCATGGATCAGCACGCCGCGCTCATAGGCGCCCGAAAGATCGTCGTACAGAAACAGCGTTTTGTCCTTAACGCTGTAATATCCCTGCAAATGCTTGTCGGCGTCTTTCGGCCGCGGGATCACTTGGGCGATCACGGGCGTCTTGTATGCCAGCCCGCGGACATCCGATATCTTCTTTTCCAGTTCCCGCACTGTCGCTGCCAAGCCGTCGCCATGCGGGTCGGCTGGGCGGGCCGCACCCGGCGCCGTCACTAGCCATGGACAGACAAGGAGGACGCATCGGGCCAGGGCCGCCGCCGGCTTCATGGAATTCACCTTCGCAGGAGGCGAGGGGAAGGGGCAAGCATTTAGCGTATCGCACCAGGCCACGGAACGCCACCACGTTGTCGAACGGATGCGCGGCGCTAAGGAAGGGAAACAACATCGCGGAGTCCACAGGCAGCCGACTGCGGCGACGCGATCGTGCAACCTCCGCGAACGCTGAGCCTTGCGCCCCGAGGCGCTGGGTCGCTCCGTATCGGCACGAGCCGTGCTTGGTCAGCCAGCGCTCGCCCTCCATTCCCCCATCCCCGCGGCGGTCCAGCCAACGCAAGGGAGCAGCCATGCAAGCCCGGATTCGCCGTTTCTGGCAGGAAGAAGCCGGTTCCGCGGTCGTCGGCGATTGGGTGTTCGTCGCCACGATCCTGGTGCTCGGCGCCGTCGCCGGCGCCGCCGCCCTCCGTACACATGCATCCGCTGAAGCGGACGATTCGGCCCTCCCGGCGGCCGCTGCGGCGAGTAGCACAGCCCATCATTGATCCGTCCACCGCAAGCGCCCATCAGCCGGACCAACCTAGCGACTCAGGGCGCTTCGCTATTCCCCTGTTTTGCGTCCAATGTTTTCCTGCACACCGGATCGCGTTGCTGATCGCGCGATTCCCTTTCGACGATGCCGCCGGCGGACTCGAAGCGCCGCTGGTCGGCGCTCCGCCAAGCGATACAACAGAGTAGCGCTGCGAGGAGCCGCGATGGACGAGCACCTGGCAACAAACCGCCGCCGCTGGGACGAGTTGGCGCCCTTGCACGCGCAATCCGCGTTCTATGACCTCGCCGGGTTCGAGGCCGGAGCGTCGAGTTTGAAAGACGTAGAGATCGACGAACTAGGGGATGTAACGGGCCAGTCGCTGTTGCACTTGCAATGTCACATCGGTGTGGACACGCTTTCCTGGGCGCGACGCGGGGCTCGCGTCACGGGGGTGGATTTTTCGGAAGTGAGCATCCGTCAGGCCCGCGCCCTGGCGGCGAAATGTGGTATGCAGGCCGAATTCGTTTGCTCGGCCGTGGAAGCGCTGCCCGACGCATTGACCGGTCAATTCGACATTATCTTCACATCCTACGGCGTCCTGTGCTGGCTGGAGGATCTGAATCTATGGGGTCGCACGATCGCCCACTTCCTCAACCCGGGCGGCGTCTTCTACATCGTGGAATCGCACCCTTTCGCCGACGTGTTCAACGACACGTCAGGGCCGGAAGAGGTGTACGAAATGCGCGTGACGTATCCTTACTTCACCAACGGCCGGGCCATTGTCACGCAGACGCGCGGCACATACGCCGACCGGTCCGCCGCGGTCGTCCATGATACGTCGTATCAGTGGAGCCACACGCTCGGCGAAATCCTCAACGCCGTCCTCGGCGCCGGACTCCATATCGAATTCCTGCATGAATTTCCGATCTGTTTTTTTGCAAAATTCCCCGGCATGACGCGCGGAGAAGACGGATGGTGGCGGCTGCCCGGCGTGGAGTCGCGGTTGCCGTTGCTGTTCTCGCTGAAAGCCACAAAGCCAGCCTGACCAACAATCAGGCCGCGTCGCGGTCATTGAGGAGGTTGATGCCGCGCTTGGACGCGCGAATGAAAGCGGTCATCTCGGCCACCACCGCCACGTCTCCCAGCTCGCGATCGATCCGTTCCAGCGCGGCCGTCAGCACCAGCCGTTCGAGATACAGGATGTGAAAGGCGCGGCGAACCGCGTCGATGTGTTCCGTGGCGATGCCGGCCCTTCGCATGCCGACCACGTTGACGCCGACGACGCAGTTGATGCGCTGCTGGATGATGAACGGCGGAATGTCCATTGTGCTGCCTGAACAGCCGCTCAAGAGCGACAGCCGGCCGGCCCGCACATACTGATGCAATGCGGAGTTTCCGGAGAGAAAGACGTTGTTTTCCAGAATGCAGTGCCCGCCCATTAAGGCGCCGTTGGCTAGGATGCAATGGTCGCCCACCACGCAATCGTGGGCGACGTGCGCTCCCGCCATCAGGAAATTGCCGGCGCCGATCCGCGTCACCCACGAGGCCGTGGTCGCCCGATGCACCGTCACGTGTTCGCGGAAGATGTTCTGGTCGCCGATCTCCACCCGGGTCGCTTCGTTGTCATACTTCAGGTGCTGCGGCCGCTCGCCGAGAACGGCGTGGCTGAACACGTGGTTGTGACGACCCATTGTCAGCGGGCCGATCAGGTGAACGCCGGGCCGAATCACGCAGCCATCGCCGACCCGGACCGGACCCTCCACGACGACGTGCGAGCCAATTTCGACGGCTTGGCCGATCTCGGCGCGGGGGTCGATGATCGCGGTGGGGTGGATGCGGGCGGACTGTGCGATCGCCATGACGACGTCCGTGTCCAGGTTGGAGAAAACGCGAACCCGGCGAAGGATGCGGCAAGCGGATGCGGACGCACAGGTTGGAGAACGGCGCCCCTTCTCGTTCAGCGCGGCGGCCGGTCGGCCGATGGCATGTCTATAAGACTTCCGCCGCACGGACGCCAGAGCAATTTTTCGACGCGCGGGCCTCCGCCGCATGGTTTACATAGCCTTGCAGCAGAGCGAATTGCTTGAAGAAGTCGTGTTCATCAACGCCCATCGGGTTCTTGAAGAAACAGGCCAAATGCGGCAGCACGCCGCGCTCCCCGCGCCGCTGGGCCAACAGCGCCAGCCGGGCCAGGTCCAGGACGAGCGGCCCCGCCAGGATCGAGTCGCAGCCCTGCCAGGTGAATTGCATCATCATTTTCACGCCGAGGAAGCCCTGGAAATGGATGTGGTTCCACGCCGTCTTCCAGTCGTCCAGCGATTCAATGTACTCGATGGAGACGTGCGTCTGCGGCTTGTAGCCGACGATCTTGGAAATCACCTGGTCCTTGGTGCGGATCTTGGACGCCTTGTTGGCAGGATCGTCGAGCACCTGGCCGTCCCGGTTGCCGAAGATGTTGTGGCCGACCCAGCTGAGGATGCGCCAGTTGCGCAGGGCGAACATCGGCGCCAGCACTGTCTTGAGCAGCGTCTCGCCGGTCTTGCCGTCCTTGCCGCCGTAAACCGCTCCGCGCTGAACCGCCAGCTGCTCCGCCGCCGGGAATGAGGCGCCGAGCGAGGGCGTAAAGTTGATGTAGGGCCAACCCAGGTCGAGGACGGCCCAGGCATAGATCGCGCTGGCCGGAAGCAACGGCCCCTTGCGTCCCAGCGCCGCCGTCAGCTTCTCCGCTGCGGAATGAACGTCGCCGGTCTCGAACGGCGGCTCCGTCGAGGTGACATTGACGACGACGACCTGATCGAGACGATTCGCCTCCTTGAAGGCGCGTAAATCGGCCTGGACCTGTTCGACGCCGGCGCGGGCCGTCTCGGCCTTGAGCGCCGCCGGCCAGTCGGCAAGGCGAAGGATGGTCGGCCCGGCGTTGAGGGCGACGCCGGGGCGGACGTTTGCCTCCCACTGCTCAAGGTCCGGGGCGCAGGCGGCTGTCAGGTCGCGGTCGAAGACGTTGGCCCGCTCCTGGAACTCGCGGACGGTTTGGCGGAAACCGCCTTTACGGATCTCATGCCCGCCGACGACGAACGCCGACGGCGGATCGAGGTCGAGGTCGGCGAAGAGCGGCAGGGCCGTCACCAGCGACGTTTCGTCGGTCCGGCCGCGGGCCAGGGCCGACAGCCCGAGCGCCGCCGTGGAGGCGACGCCGCCGAAGGAGCCGATCAACCACAAGCCGACGCGGCGGTTATTCATCGAAGAGCTTCACTTGGTGCGAACAGGCGCACGGGTCGTTGGGCAACCCGCGTGCCGGAATCGGTTTCTGAGGCAGGCGCCGCGCAAGAGCAATGGGGCGGCAGGGATCGGTCGGAGGGAGACGCCGGACCGTCCGGATCGGACGCATCGGAGGGTGTCACGCAATCGCCACGGCGGGCCAATCCTTCATCATTGTCTAACATTGGGAGGCCGCGGTCAAGCAAGGGTCAGGGGCCTTGCCAGGTGACGTCGAGGAGAACGTCGCGCTCGTAGACGCGGATGGCATCTGTGATGGTCGCACGGTTCCGCCCGGTTCGGGCGGCGTCGAGTAGTCGGATTACGGTTTGGGCGTCCTGATGGAGCTGGCGTGCGATGATTTGCGAAACGGAGCGCTGCAAGTCGTAGTCGGCCTGATTGCGATCTTTACGCAACGCCTGGAGAAGAACGCGGGTGCGTTTGACCTGCGAGTCGCCGCAGTTCTGCAAACAGAGGCTCAAATAGACGTGAGCCCGGTCGGCCCTGGGAACGCGCGGAAGCGCAGATCCTCCAGCAGGCGCCGGGCGACGTGGAAGGCGGCGTAATACGCCCGTCCCACCGCCGTACGCCACTCGGCCTCCGTGGCGCCGCCCGCCAACACCGCCGCCAACCGCAAAAAGTCTCGCTCGTTCATGCCGACGCCCACATCCCCATGGTGAAGTAGCGGAGCTGCGTGGACGGGCAAATACGCATGAGCCCCTCCACCCATTCCTCCCGCGCCTTGAACAAACGATCCGCGTCCCACCCGGTCACGTCGAGCAGGAAAACGATCCATCGCACGTTGTATTCCTCCGCGTCTTCCTCCACGTGCACCGTCACCGGAGCGCCGGAGAACGCACTCCGGGTCATTTCCAGCAGCGGCGCCACGTATTCCGCGACGCCGTGCTCCGCCGCGAACGCGGAGACATCGGCGGGAATGATGGGTGCGGGGGCGGTGGGTGCGTTCGGCGACATCGACAAGTGCTCCTCTTGGGGCGCGCTCTGGATTGTCGCCGAATCCTCGCCCGACCGCCAGCACGCCGGCCGGATCGTTGCTCGCCCCGATCCAGCGGATAGGATGAGGAGTGCCGGGTGCACTGCACCGACCCCGGGGAGCGGCATGTCCATTCTGGAAACCCACGCCCTCACCCGCCGTTACGGTTCCCACGTCGTCGTGGATGGTTTGACGCTCACCGTCGAGGCCGGCGAGGTCTTTGGCCTACTCGGCCCCAACGGCGCCGGCAAAACGACCACCATCAAAAATGCCGCCGACGCTGCTGGCTCCCACCTCCGGCAGCGCTTCATGGGCATCGGCCAGGTGCTGACCATGCCGCTGTTCTTCGCCAGCAACGCACTCTACCCCGTCTTTATGATGCCGACCTGGCTGCAAGTGCTGTCGCCGATCAATCCGCTGGCCTGCGCTCCTGGCCTCGCCCCATTTGGGACGTATAGGCTCTGGCTAGCGGTTCTACAGCGCGGCGCTGCCTGCTTTTACGCCTCACAACAGGATGTGGCTCCGCCGCCGTTTAGGCAGACCTGCGCTGAAATGAAAGCCAACGCTCAGCTGCGCGAGCCGGATGTGGAGTCCTTGGGACTTCTTCCATACAACACAAGCTGCGGTTGGGTGTTTGACTTTTTTTGGCGGCGTCCTGCTAACAGCTGCGTACTGCCATGGATGCTGCGCTAACGGACGCTGGCAAATGGCCGTCCCCGATGCACCAGACGAGGCCGAATTCGGGAACCGATATTATCACAAGAATGGCAGAACTATGTATTGGGGCGCAAGCGCAAAGATTACAGGCGGCGTTTGCTGCAATAATTGGATAGCAAAAGTGAATCTTGTGGATTCCCAATCGATCATACTATGCTGTCCCCCTTTGCGTGCGCACTACCGTTAGTGCTGACTTTATCGTCCGCCTCGTCATCGTCCTCCATGTCGAGGATGACGCAATCGGACAACGCCGTCTTGAGGGCCCTCGCACAAGGTATCTCGTTATGCCGATCCGCGTAGCCCTGCACCACAAAACCAGCTATCGGTACGATCGCCTGGCGACGCTCCAGCCGCACGTCGTCCGCTTGCGCCCGGCGCCGCACTGCCGGACGCCGATCTTGAGTTATTCGCTCCGCATTCGGCCCGAAAAGCACTTTCTCAACTGGCAGCAGGACCCCTACAGCAACTATCTGGCCCGCGTTGTTTTCCCTGAGCCGGCCCGCGAGCTGGTCGTGGAGGTGGACCTCGTCGCCGAGATGACGGCGATCAATCCGTTCGATTTCTTCATCGAGTCCGCGGCGGAGCATCATCCGTTCGTCTATGAGCCGGTGCTGGCCCGCGAGCT
>DATKHW010000629.1:0-2970 GCA_035546275.1 Gemmataceae bacterium | reverse complement strand
CGGTCAGCACGCCGGCGCCTTCCTCCTCGACCGGCTCCGCTGCGCCGTCGGCGGCGTCGGCCTTGGTCCGCGTGCGGGTGCGGGCGGCGGGTTCGCGTCGGCTCCTAGCTTCGGCCATGTCAGTCCTCTCCTTCCAGGCGGGCTGCCGGCGAGGGATGCGGAGCCAGGCAAGTACAAACTACAAAGTACAAAGTACAAAAAAGATAGGTCATTTTAGTACTTCGTCCTTCGTAATTCGTCCTTTTTTGGCTGCCGGCCGGGTCACCGATATGGTGTTGCGGGTGAACCGGACGGCGTCGCCAGCGGCAGGGTGTCTAAGGGAATGAATCGGTCCTTCAACCTTGCGCCGCGGGGGCCGATTCGTCGGCCCGTCCCCAGCGGCGCACCAGTTCGTCCACCTGGCGTTCCAGATGGTCCAGAGAGGCGGAGTTGTCGATGGTATGATCGGCGTGCGCGGCCTTCGCCGTCAAGGGCAACTGCGCCGCCTCTCGCATCTCCAGCTCCTCCGCCTTCCAGCCGCGCTGCTGGGCCACGCGCCGCCGCCGCGCGTCGCGGGGCGCGTCGATGAACACCAGCTTGTCACAAACGTCGTGCCAGCCGGCCTCCAGCATGACGGCCGCGTCCAGCACGACCAGCCGAGCCGATCCGTCGGTCCGGGCCGCATCCACCTCATCGCGGATGCGCTTCTTGATCCACGGATGGACCATCGCTTCCAGCGCCTTCAACTCTCCGGGATCGCCGAAAACCACGCCGGCGACCTGGCGCCGATGCACCTCGCCCTTGTCGTCCAGCATCCCGGCGCCCCAGCGGCGAACGATCTGCTCCTTGACTTCCGGCTGCCGCAGCGCCTCATGGGCCAGGGCGTCCCCGGTAATCACGCGGGCGCCGCGCCGGGCGAACGCTTCGGCCACGCGGCTCTTGCCGGCGCCGATGCCGCCGACGAGGCCGATGACAAGATGACAAGCTGGCAAGGTGACAAGGTGAGCATTGGAGTCTATGTCGTCGTGCGCCGCCATGCTCGTCAACCCTTCAGTTCACCTTGTCACCTTGTCACCTTGTCATCCGCTCACTTCCGAGACGTCCAGCCAGTTCGGCCCCGCCGCCACGTCCACCCTGAGCGGCGTCCGCAGCCCTAACTTCGTTTCCAGCGGCGTCGTCATCTCCTCCCGAACCATCGCCGCCAAGCGCTTCAACTCGTCCGGCGGCGCCTCGAAGACCAGCTCGTCGTGGATCTGCAGCAGCATCCGCGACCGCCATTTTTCGCGCCGGAGCCGCTGGTGAATGTGCAGCATCGCCAGCTTGATGAGGTCGGCGGCCGACCCCTGAATCTCCATGTTGATCGCCTCGCGCTCCGGCTGGTTGCGCTGCTGAAACGTCGAGTTCGGCCGCACGCCGTCGATGCGTCGCCGCCGACCCAGGATCGTCGAGACGTAGCCGGTTTGGCGGCAATCGCCGAGCAGCCGGGCCTGGTAATCCAGCACCTTCGGATAGCGAGCGAAATAGGCCTCGATGAAGCGGGCGGCCTCGTCGCGGCCGATGCCCAGCCGCATGGCCAGGCCGTGGCCGCTCATGCCGTAAATGACGCCGAAATTGACCGTCTTGGCCATGCGGCGCATCTCGGCCGTCACCAGCTTTTCTTCGACTCCGAAAATCTGCGACGCCACCGCCGTGTGGATGTCGTGGTCCTCGGCGAAGGCCTTTTGCAAGACCGCGTCGTCCGTGAAATGGGCCAGCAGCCGCAGCTCGATCTGCGAGTAATCGGCCGTCAGCAGCGTCCAGCCCTCGGCCGGCAGAAACGCCTGCCGAATTTCCTTGCCCTGCTCGCTCCGCACCGGGATGTTCTGCAAGTTCGGGTCCGACGACGAAAGTCGGCCCGTCGCCGCCACCGTCTGGTTGAACGACGCATGGATGCGTCCCGTGTCCGGATTCACCATCTCCGGCAGAGCGTCCACGTAAGTGCTCTTCAGCTTGGCGATCTGCCGCTGCTCCAGGATCTTCTGCGGCAGTCGGCTGCCTGGCAGATCGAGCGCGGCCAGCTTTTCCAGCGTCTCCTGATCGGTGCTGGGCGCCCCCGTGACGCCTGTCTTGCCCTGCACCGGCAATTTCAGCTCTTCAAAGAGGACTTTTCGCAGCTGCGGCAGCGAACCGATGTTGAACGGACGCCCGGCCAGCTCGTAAATCTCTTTTTCGATCGCCTCCAGCCGGCCGGCCATGTCGGCGCTCAGCCGTTTCAGGAGCGGCACGTCGAGGCGAACGCCGTTGTATTCCAGCTCCGCCAGCACCTCGACCAGCGGGACTTCGACCTCATCGTAGAGCTTGCGGAGACTGCCGCCCTGCCGCGTCAGCTCCGATTCCAGGTGCTCGGCGAGCCGCCACGCCGCGTCGGCGTCCTCGCCGGAATACTTGGCCACGCGCTCGACGGGAATCTGGTCCATGCGCAGCTGCGCCTGCTTCTTGCTCTTCTTCCCGATCAGGTCCTCGATGGGAATCATCGGATGGTTCAGGTACCGACGTGCGAGTTCCTCAAGATTATGACTTCGTTCGCCGGCGTGCAAGAGGTAATCCGCCACCATCGGGTCGCCGGTCACGCCGCGCACCTCGACGCCCTTGCCGCGCAGCACCAGCAGATCGTACTTGATGTTCTGGTTGAGCTTGGCGATCTTCGGGTCTGCCAAGATCGGTTTCAGACGCTCCAGCGTCTCGTCCGGATCGAGCAGGGGCGATCCCTCCGGTCCGCGCGCGGCCAGATACCACGCCTGGCCCGGCGCCCAGCTGAACGCCAGGCCGACGATCGCCGCCTGCAAAGGGCTGAGGCTGGTCGTTTCCAGGTCGAAGGCGAAACGCTTCTGTTCGGCGAGACTCCGATAGAAACCCTGAAACTTGTCCGGGGTATCGACGAGATGATAATCCTGGTACCACGGCAGGGCCGCTGAAGGAGCGATTTCTTGCAATGCGGGGCGAGCGGCGGGG
>DATKHW010000628.1:0-5361 GCA_035546275.1 Gemmataceae bacterium | reverse complement strand
CCGGCTGCATTTCCGCGTGGCCCTCGATCCCAAGAGCGGCTACGCGGTGCAGAAGGAAGGGTCGTCCCCCTTCCTGCCGCCGCCGCCGACGGTCGCGCCCAATCGCAAGGTGGAGCTTGGCCCGACCGGGTCCTACCCGCCGCCTGTGACCATGCGGCCCGGCGATCCGCCGTCGAGCCAGGATTCCACGATGCTGGGCAAACCGGTCGCGCCGATCAACGGTCACGCCCCTCCGCCGCCGGCAGACGCTGCACCGGCCGCCAGTCTCGGCGCGACCTCCTCCAAGGGGAACGCGATTGCCTTCGCACTACTGGCCGTCGTCGTCGGCGTCGGCTTGGCTGTGCTGGGTTATCAATTCTTCCACGGCAAGGTGAGCAACGCCGCGCCGGCCGCTCCGGTCAGCCTCGGCAAGTACGGCGGCATCGAGATCGGCTCCACCGGCGTCAAACGGGTGGCCGTGGAGTATTTTCAGACGGACGAGGGGGTCAAGGAGGTGCTGCTGGACGAGCTGGATTTCAACCCCAGACTGGGTGACGTCAAGGGCGCCCCCGAATTCAACCCCGTCGCGCTGAAAGACACGCTGGCCGGCGTCGGCGACTATTACGACGCCCTGACGAAAATGGGCGTGCCGGCCGGAAATGTATACGTCGGCTGCAGCAGCGGCGTGCTGGAGCCGTTCAGCGACGAGGCGGTGCGGCAGCGCAACCACGACGTGCTCTTCAAGGCCGTCCGCGAAAAGACGGGTGGTTTGGAGCCGGTGTTCATCGAAGCGCACAACGAGGCCATGTACGGCTTCCAATTGGTCGTGCCCAAAAGCGAGTGGGCCGACGCCGTGCTGATCGACGTGGGCGGCAACAACATCAAGGGCGGCGGCTTCATCCGCGGCACCTTCCGCGACTTCACCGTCCCGGCCGGTTCATCGAGCTTCGAGAAGAAAGTCAGCGAGGCGCGGGCGAAGGACGAGGCCTTCGCGGCCGCGGCCCAACGTCTCAGCGAGAAGGAAATCGGCGCGCCGCTGGACGCGGAACTCGGCAGTAAGATCGAGTTAAAGGAGCGTAAAAAGGTTTATTTGCTGGGCGGCCTGCCCTGGGCCCTGGCCACCTACACGCACCCGGTCGAGTTCTACAACGGCGCGGCCGAGGGGCAGTACTACTGCCGTCTGGACCTTGGAACGGACCTGGACCTCTTCGGCCGGATGGTGCGCGGCGAAAAGCCGGACGCCATTCGGGCCGAGGTCCTGGCCAAGGCGGCCGCCCAGAAGAAGGACGTGATCGACGCCCTCACGGACAACGTCAATAAGATTCAAAAAGACGTGTTCCAGAAACAGGACCGCCTCGTCGGCGGAGCGGAGATGCTGGCGATCCTCGACGGTCGGTTTGCGATGCGGGCCGAGAACAAAGGCGTCTGCGTCTTCCGCTACGGGCAGGTGGCGTGGCTGCTCCGATTCGTCCAGGAGCGAAGCGGCCACTTGATTGACACGAAAAGTCCAAATTCCTAGGCGACGGCTTCCAAGGTTCGTCGCGCCGCCGCGGACCAATGTCCCAAACGACCTTTTCCTGTCCCCACTGCAAACAACTGCACCCCGTCTCCTACAAGGACCTGGGCAAGGAGTTGTATTGTCCCCAGAACAAGGCCGCCCTCCGCCTGACCCGCCTCAACGACTACATCCTGCTCGACGTGCTCGGCGGCGGCGCGTTTGGGATCGTCTATCGGGCTTACGACATGCACAATCAGCGCGAGGTCGCGCTCAAACAGCTCAACGAGAAAATCGTGGTGCCCGAAGACGAGTTCGACGCCTTGGCCCGGCGCGCCGTCAAGGAGGCGCGGGCGCTGGCCAAGATCGACTTTCATCCCAATGTGCTGCCGTTGTACACGTCGGGTTGCGTCGATCGGCGCTTTTACATGGTGACGCCCATCATCCGGGGGCGCACGCTGGAAAAGATGATCCCGGTCGGCGGCTTTCCCGACCCGCGGCAAGCCGTGCGACTGGCGGTGGTCATGCTTCGCGCGCTGGAGCACGTCCACTCCTTCAAAGTCTACCATCGGGATGTAAAACCCAGCAATGTCATGATCGACGGCAACGGCCACCTGTTCCTGGTCGATTTCGGCCTGGCCTCGTTCCGAACCGCCGACACGGTGCATCAAACGCAAACAGAAATGGGCACCGTCCTCGGCACGGCGGCGTTCATGCCGCCCGAACAGGCCCGCGGCGAGATCAACCGCGTCGGCCCCTGGTCCGACCAATACTCGACGGGCGTCGTCCTTTTCAAGATGCTCAGCGGCGCCGTCCCCTACCCCGGCAAGGGCTACGCCGTCCTGGGCGACGTCGCCAACGACGAAAAGCCGCCCCAGCCGCTTCGCACCTTCCGCCCTAGCCTCGACCCGGCGCTGGAAGCAGTGGTGATGAAGTCCCTGGCGAAATTCCCCGGCGAGCGGTTCGGCAGCTGCGCCGAGTTCGCCGACCGCTTGCAGGCGTGGCTGGACAGTCAAACCGGTCCGGCGCCGCCGTTGCCTGAACCGCCGCCGGGTGAGCGCTCCGGCGGCTGGAGTCGCCTCCCCGCGTCGTCCTCATCGGTCGTCGCCCCCAGCGAGGCGCCGAAAAACCGCGCGGCTTACTGGGCGGCGCTGACGATCGTTGCGGCGGCGCTGGTTGCCGGCGCCGGCTACGTGGTCTGGCAGTATTCGTCGACGCCGCCGACGCCGGCGTCGTCTCTCCGCTTCTTCGACCCGACGAAGAAGCCCGCCGCCCCCTGACCTCTTGACGGATTCCAGGAGCATTCATGAACGCGAAGTCCACGATGCGGACGGTCTGGTGCGCCGTGCTGACCGCGGCCGCTCTGTCGATCCCGACCGTCGTTCGCGCCGAAGTCTACGGCGGCATTGAGATCGGCGGCAAGGGCGTCAAGGCGACGGTCCTCGACGCAACCGGCCAGGGAGAGAATCTGGAGATCGTCGTCAAGCTCGCGGACTCGACCAACACCGGCCTGGCGTCCGACGTGGCGAAAGACGGGCGATTCGGCGACGCTGCACTAGCGGAAACCGTCAAGGCCGTCGCCGCCTACCGCGACCGTTTCCGCAAGGATTTCGGCGCGGCCGACGGCCGGATCTCCGTCGTCGGGTCAAGCGGCCTGTTCGCGGCCATCGAAGGGAAACCGGACCTAATCAAGATAAATCAGGCCCAGCTGGCGACGGCGGTGAAAGGGGCGACCGGCCTGGACATGAACTTCATCGACGTGCAGCGCGAGTCGGAACTGTCCATCGCCGGCATCGTGCCGAACAAGCATCGAGGCGACGCCTTCCTGATTGACGTGGGCGGCGGCAACACCAAAGGCGGTTGCCAGATCGAGGCGGGAAAATTCGCCACCTTCGGCGTGCCGTTCGGCACGGCGACGTTTTCCGAGCTGGCGAAAAAGGAAGGCGCCGGCGACGCGACGGCGATGGCCAAGTTGTGCGAGGAGAAAGTCGCTCCGCTGCTGAAAAAAGGCCTCTCCGACATCCCCGACATGGCGAAGCGCGACCCGATTTACCTGAGCGGCGGCGTGGTGTGGTCCGCGGCGACGTTCGCCCACCCGCAGGACGCCAAGCCGTACACGCCCCTGACGCGGAAGGATGTGCAGCAATTCGAGGCGGCGCTGGCGGCGGGCGGCGAGCAATTTCCGACGCCGGACCTATCGGGGATCACGGATGAGGCGGTGCGGGCGCGGGCGAAATCGGAATGGGAGCGAGTGAAAAAGGTCTACACGCCGGAGCAATTGCTGGCGGGCGTGCAGGTGCTGAAGAGCGCCATGAGCGCGGCGGGGGAGGACAAACACTTCCTGTTCGCCCGCAACGGCTATCTGGGTTGGATTCTCGCCTACGTCACAGAGTCGGCCGCGGGGCCGAAGTGAGGGCGGTTCTTCCTCCCCTATTCCCCGCTTCGGGGGAGAGGGGTTGGGGGTGAGGGGTGCTTTCTCCCGCGTGAAGTCACGCCCCCTCACCCGCAACCCCTCTCCCCCGAAGCGGGGAAGAGGGGGCAAGCAGCGGAGCCGATCGCATGACCACGCCGCCGACCTGCCGCCTCGTCACGCTGGGTTGCAAGGTCAACCAATACGAGACGCAGTACGTCAAGGAGATGCTGGAATCGGCCGGCTACGTCGAGGCCGCCGACGGCCGGCCCGCCGACCTGTGCGTCGTCAACACCTGCACGGTAACGCAGGAAGGCGATGCAAAAAGTCGGCAAACGGTGCGCCGGCTGCACAAAGACAATCCCGGCGCGGCGGTCGTCGTCATGGGCTGCTACGCCACGCGCGATCCCGAGGCGGTGCGACGGCTGCCGGGCGTGACGCAAGTGGTCGTGGACAAATCCCGGCTCGTCGAGAGTTTCGCCGAGTTCGGCGTCGTGTCGGCGCCGGCTGGGGTGTCGCGCTTCGACGGCCATCAGCGGGCCTTCGTCAAGGTTCAGGACGGCTGCTTTCTTCATTGCAGCTATTGCATCATCCCGCAGGTTCGGCCGACCGTACGCAGCAGGCCGATGGATGAGATTGCCGAGGAAGTAAGTCGGCTTGTTGACAACGGCCATCAGGAAATCGTGCTGACCGGGGTCCATCTCGGCCATTACGGCATCGACTTGAGCCGCGGCCGGCCGAAATCGGAATGGACGCGGCTGTGGCTGCTGCTGCGCCGGCTGGCCCGGCTGCCCGGCGACTTCCGCATCCGTCTCAGCAGCCTGGAAGCCGCGGAAGCGCGCGACGACCTGATCTCCGTCCTGGCCGAGGAAGACCGCATTTGTCCGCATCTGCATCTCTGCTTGCAAAGCGGTTCCGACGCGATCCTGGCTCGCATGAAACGCCGGTATCGGGTCGCCGGCTTCCTCGAACGCTGCCGCCGCATTCGCGCCGCCCTGGATCGGCCGGCCCTCAGCACCGACGTCATCGTCGGCTTCCCCGGCGAGACCGACGCTGACTTCGACGCCACTTGCCGGGCGGTGCGCGCAGCCGGCTTCATGAGAATCCACGTCTTTTCCTACAGTCCGCGCCAGGGGACCGCCGCGGCGGACTTCGCCGAGACGGTCCCGCCGTCCGTCGTGGCGGAACGCCGCGACCGGCTGCGCCGCCTGGAACAGGAGCAAGCCGACGCCTACCTCAAGGGCCTGGTCGGCCGGCGGCTCGACGTGCTGGTGGAGGGGGAAGAAGCCGGCCGGCCCGGTTTCGTCCGCGGCACGGCGTGCCGCTACGTCCCCGTGGTGTTCCGCGGCCACGCACCGGCCCTGATCCGGCGCCGCGTGCCGGTGCGGGCCACAGCCGTCGCCGGCGACGTGCTGCTCGGCGAACCAGTCGAAGAGAAGGGGAGAAGGGGAAAAGGGGAGATAGGGAGCGTCTCTCT
>DATKHW010000627.1:0-9160 GCA_035546275.1 Gemmataceae bacterium | reverse complement strand
ACCAGCGGACGCGCTGCTTGATGTACTCTGGCACGCTCTCAGGCGCCAGGCCGTGGGCCAGGGCCTCGTTGAGATAAAGCGTTCGCCAACCACGGCCGCGCAACGCATAAGAGATCTCCAAATCCTCACAAATCGACGCTTGAGGGAAGCCGCCCAACTCAAGCAGCCGCGCGCGCGGCGTGAGCCAGCCGCTGCCGATGCAGAAAGCGTTCTCGTGAGCGTCCCGCGCCGACTGCACCACGGTCATGAAGAAGTTCTGCTCCTCCGTCCAGGCGGCCGAACCAAGCAAGTTGTGCTGCACCGGGTCGGGATTATAGAAGTGCTGCGGCGTCTGAACGAGTCCCACGCCCTTTTGATAGAGGAGAAATCCCAGGGTGCGGTAGAGGAAATTCGGTTCCAGGCGAAAGTCGGCGTCGATCACCAGGACGAACTCGCCGCCGGTGCGCGGCAGGGCGTAGTTGAGGTTGCCCGCCTTGCCGTGCTCATTCGTCGGCCGAGCGAGGTAGCCGACGCCGTGCCGCCGGCACAGCTCGGCCAGCCAGGGGCGGCGGCTGTCGTCGAGAATCCATACCTGGACGCGCCCGACCGGGTAGTCCAAAGCCCGCGCCGCGCGGATGGTTTCCTCCAGGATCGCCTCCCCTTCGTTAAAGGTGGGGATGAACACATCCACGGTTGGCAGGTCTTCCTCGCGCCGGAGTCGGCGTTCATAAACGTCGGCCTGGGGCGAGTGGTCGGTGACGCGAGCCAGGACGCACAACGTCCAAACCTCGTACCCCGTTGCCGCCGCCTCATACGAGAAGAACAGCCACGGCCACAGGGCCCCTGGCGTCCATGCGAAGTCCGGCAGCGTCCACCCAGCCCGCCAGATCATATACGCCGCGAGCAGGGCGTTCAGGACCACGACCACCGCGACGCGCGCCCATGTGCGGCGCGCGGGTGCGCCCCAGAGGAACAAGAGCAGTCCGCCGACGAGCAGCAGGTTGATCCAGACGGCTTCCGTGACCACTTCACACCCCCACCCATCCGAAGAGCCACATCATCACCTGCTGGCAAGGGCCCGGATGCTCGTCCACGATGAGCACCCGCGCGTGCCGGCCGATGAGCGCGGCGTCTCGGATGCCGGGGTCGAAGTCGATTAGAACGCGCACCTCTTTCACGTCGGGGCAGGGCAGGTTGATGGCGAATGACGCCTCGGTATCCGAGCCGCCCAGTGTGCGCACGGCCCGCACATGGCCGTTCAGCACCCGTCCATCGGTGAGCCGGACGACGGCCCGGCAGCCCGCGGCGATCGTGTTCAAATGCGACTGGGGAAGCAGCGCCTCCACGAAGATGGTGTCGCGGTCGGCGATCTCCAGCAAGTTCTCCTGCTGTTTCACGGCCTGGCCCGGCTCGCCGTTCCGCTTCCAGACGGCGCCCGAAACCGGCGACGCGACGGCCGCCTCCGACAGCCGGTCCACGCGCCGCTGCTCGTCTTGCAGCTCCTTGTCGGCGGCGGCCAGCTTGTCTTCGGTTTCTTTGAGTTCGGCCTGCATCTGCGGGATTTTCGCATCCAAATCGTCGGCGCGCTGCTCGAACGATGGCGCATCCCGCTGAAAGAGGAAACCTTGCTCGGCCGCGTGCAGCTCCTTCTCCAGCTTGGCGCGGGCGGCTTCCACCTGCTGGTACTGCTTGACCGCGACGGATTCGTCCGCCCGCACCGCGTCCAGATCGCTGTCCGCGCCCACCTGCTGCACCGCGAGCCGCACTGCGCGCGCCGTCCGCACGTGAGCGGCCTCCGTCCCCAGGCGGGCGGCCTCAGCCCGAGCCTCCGCCTCCGCCAGCGAATCCTTTAGCGAACTTACAAGCTCTTTATAAAACCGTCGCGTGGCGGCGCGGCATTCCTCTCGCGTCCGCGTCGCCGTCTCCAGGTCGCTCGCCACGCGTTCGCGCTGGGCGGCCAACATGCTGCGGCGGGCGGTGAGTTCGGCCAGATGCGACGTGTCCGCGCGGCTGCTGACGACTTTCAGCAGGGGATCGCCCGCCTGGACCACGTCGCCGATGTCGTGGAAGATGTCCCCCGCCGCACCGTCGATGGGCGCGCGCACCTGAACCATGCGGGCGTTGACGACCGCCTGGCTGGTGACCGGGAAAAGAAGCGGCACGACCAACCACCAGAGGGCCGCGACCACCAAAGCTGCGCCCACGCCCCGGCGGACGAATCGCCAGACTGGTAAGCGCGACGCCTTGGGCTTTGGCGGCGCCACGGCCGGCGCCGCGGCTGCCGGCTTGGCGCCCGCCGTGTGGTCGATTACGGGGAGGTCCAGGGGCGTGTTATTCATGGGAAAATCATGCACCGTTTGGGCGGCGCCGTCGGCCTTGCGGCCGTTCTCAATGCTCATGCAACTGCCTCCAGGGGAAGGGGGCGCAGGATGCCCGCCGCGCGGTACACTGAGGACGGAGATACCGCGGGACGGCGGAGCGCCGACGCCCATGGAACCACGGAGAGGGAATGATTAAGAGCCGCAGCGGAGAGATCCGGCTGGAGAGCAAATTGACCAGCTTGCGGCCTCATGCCAACCATGAGCGGACTGGCGCGACGGAACGCTCAACGCCCCCGTTAGATTTTCGGCCGTGCGCTTTGGCCGCACGCCGCCCCGGCAAGCGCCGTCAAGGCGTTCCAGGGAGAATGCGCTTGGAAAAGCAAATGGCGCACCCTCGGACGGAAAGCCCCGAGATTTTGGGGTGAATTTGGTCGTCTCGAGGCCAGAGATTGGCGCAAGAGCCTAAAAGGGGCAAACTTGCAGCACGGCCGGCGCTTGTTGAATGGTGCAACTGGGGTAGGGGCCTCTTCCTCGCTTCCACCGCGGGCGCCCCTCACTTGAGCAAGCTTGCATACAAAGCGGGAAGCGTGCGCGGATCGGATCCGTTAACGCCCATGCAGAAATCAAAGTTGCTGGAGGCGATGCGAACATGCCCGACGACACCGTGGCCTTGGCGGACGTGGCCCACGGCCGCAGCGGCGACAAGGGCAATCACGCCAATATTGCTGTGCTCGCTTATACGCCGGCGGGATACGTCTGGCTCAAGGAGCGGCTAACGGCGGATGTTGTGCTGCGCTATTTCGAGCCGTTCGGGCCGTCGCGCGTGGTGCGCTATGAGGCGCCGAATTTGCTCGCGTTGAATTTCGTTTTGTATGACATCCTGGCCGGCGGCGCCAGCCGGTCGCTGCGCACGGACACGCAGGGGAAGACGCTGGCGCTGGCGCTGCTCCGCATGACGCTGCCGCGACCGGACCATTTGCAGGAAATGACGCGCCCCAAAACGGAGGGAGCCGCATGAGCGACGCATTGGTCCTCTACGAAGTGCGACCGCCGGCCGCAGTCCTGACTCTTAACCGCCCCGACCGCCGCAACGCCCTCAGCCGACCGCTCATCGCCGCTTTGTCCGACGCCTTCGCGCGGGCCGCCGCCGACTCGGCCGTCCGCTGCGTCATCGTGACGGGCAGCGGCCCGGCGTTCTGCGCGGGTATGGACCTGGCGGAGTTGCAGGAATCGTTGACGGCAAAAGGAGCAGAAAGTCCCGTTTGGCAAGACGCTGTTCAGCTGGCCTCGCTTTATGAGCACATTTACAGCTCTCCCAAGCCGACCATCGCCGCGGTGAACGGACCGGCGGTTGCGGGCGGCGCGGGTCTCGTTTGCGTGTGCGATTTGGCCGTCGCGGCGCCGGAAGCGAAGTTCGGCTATGCGGAGGTGCGCCGCGGACTGGTGGCGGCGATGGTCATGCCGCATTTGCTGCGTCACGTCGGCGAGCGCACGGCCCGGTATCTGCTCCTGACCGGGGAACTGATCGACGCGGAAACGGCGCGGCAAACAGGATTCATCAACGCCGTCGCGCCGGCGGCGCGCCTGATGGAGACGGCGATGAACTGGGCCCGGTCGCTGGCCGAGGGCGGACCGCAGGCCCTGGCGCAAACCAAGGACCTCTTGCATCGCTTTTCGCGGCAGGCGTTGAGTATGGAAGAAGCGGCGAAGGCCAGCGCCGCGCCGCGGCTGACGGAGGAGTGCCGTCAAGGATTGGAAGCCTTCTTCAACCGCCGCCCCGCTCCCTGGGTCGATGCAAAATAAGGATTACTACGCTCCTTTATTCTGCATTCTGCATTCTGCATTGTCTTCGCCCTCGCCGATCCAAAAGCGCAGCTCTTCCGGGCTGAGGCGGCTCGACAGCTCGCAGCCGTGGCGCCAACCGGGCGCCGCGGCCGCACAGTGCTTGACCCGCGCCAGCAACGCTCGGCCCCCAGACGCCAACGGCTCGACCAGGAGCACGGCGTCGGCGGGGAAGCGATGCTCCATTTGCAGGGCGATGCCGCCGGAGGACACGTCACACACGGCCGCGAAGGCCTCTTGTTCCTCGCCCTCCCGGCGGACGCGAGCCGTGCGGTTGCTTAGCATTCGCGCCGTGGCGCGCCGGTCGATCCCCGGCCGCGGGTCGGCCAGCGCTTCCGCTTCCGTAACGACGGTATGCTCGACGCGGTCCTTGCCCATCCGCTTGGCGCCGTACATCAGGGCGTCCACGCGCTGGACCATCAGGTCGATGTCGGCCAGCGGCCGAATAAACGTCACGGCGCCGACGCTGAGCGTGACCGGCCAGCCCTTGCGCCGCAGCTCGCGCGACAGGTTTTCTTGGAGCCGAGCGAGCAGGGCCGCCGCCCCTTCCGCTCCCGTCTCCGGCAGCAAGAGGGCGAACTCGTCGCCGCCGAGCCGGGCCAGCAGGTCGGTGCTGCGCAGATGCAGATGCATCGTCTGCACCACGCAGCGCAGCGCCTCGTCGCCGACGGCATGGCCGAGGCGATCGTTGAGCTGCTTGAAGTTGTCCAGGTCGAAATAGGCCAGCGTCATCGGCCGTTCCGCGCGCCGCGCTCGCTCCGCCTCCGCCATCGCGGTTTCATAGAACGTCCGGCCGTTGGCCGCCCCGGTGAGCGCGTCGGTGCGGGCCAGCAGCCGTTCACGCACAATGCTGATGCGCAGGCGCGATACGAGGCTGGCCATAAGCGCCAACGTGCCGAAACGGAGGACGCCGTTCCACACGCGCACCGCAGGGGGCAGCGCCGGGTTCTCCAGCGAATCGACCATGTGCCATGCGACCGATCCGCCCAGGGACAGCAGAATGCCGTGGGAAAAGCCGCACGACCAGGCGCAGGCGGTCACCGGCAGCAGATACAGAAAGCTGATGGAGAGGCGCGATTCGGTGGCGTTGTCCAGCAGGGCGATCAGCACGACGCCCAGTGCGGCGGCCAGGAACAGGAGGCCGCGCTGGAGCCGCAGCATTCCCTCGGCCGGCGTCGGCCGGTCCCGGTTCGGCCGCGGTCGCAGGGGGCCTTGCAGGGAGAGCGGTTTGGACGCGGCAGGCGATTCCAATGGCATCATAGCATTCCGCATGAAGGGCCGGCCATTCTGGCCAGAGCGAGGATTGCAGCCCCCAACCAACTCTAGCTCACGATTCCCAACGATGCCGTGCAGCGGCCCCGGCGGTGGAGAGAGAGGAGAAATCCCGGCGGGAGCGACGAGGCATGGAACGGCCGAGGCCGGCAAGGGAAGGGCGACGGTCAATCGGGGTGGATGAGGACCGTCACGGGTTTGTCTCCCAGCAGCGTCTCCAATTCGGCCTTGAGCAGCGCCCGCTTGAACATGCAGCCGACGCACCACTTTCGGCCGGCGGCCTCGCGCACCCAAACCACCGTAGTGTAGAGCGTTCGCAAAATGGGTTCTTGGGAGGGGAGTTCGACCGTCAGCACGGAGCCTGGCTCGAAACGGCGTTCCAACCGCAGCCGCACGCCGGTTTCCGAAACGTCCTCGATCGTGGCCGGCCAGCAGTTGCGACCGGCCTGAAGGGGACGGCAAATGGCGGTCAGCGTGGTGGGATAACGGATGGCGCGTCGCCGATCGTCGCCTGCGCTGGCGGGAGCAGCGGCCGCCGCCACGGCTGCTGGCGCCACGGAGTGCGGCTGCAGCGAGTCCATGAATTCGCGGCAGGAGCTTTGCCGCT
The DNA here is from genome assembly GCA_035546275.1 of Gemmataceae bacterium. Taxonomy (GTDB): domain Bacteria; phylum Planctomycetota; class Planctomycetia; order Gemmatales; family Gemmataceae; genus UBA4732. Next base: position 3,139 of record DATKHW010000627.1, on the reverse strand, counting down.
TGTCGGGGCAGCCGTCAAGCGCTTTGCAAATCGCTTCGTTCAGCCAGGGCGAGAGGCTCGGGACCCGTTCCGAGGGCGGGATGAAGTCGTTTTCGATCTTCTTTCGCAGGATCTGAAGGTTGCGCTTCCCCTCGAACGGCGGCGTCCCCGTGACCGCGTGATAGAGCGTCGCGCCCAGGCCGTAGATGTCGGCGCGCTGATCGACTCGCTTGGCGTCCTCGAATTGCTCCGGGGCCACGAAAGCGATCGTGCCCAGACAGGTGCGCGTCTTGGTCAGCGGCTCGCCGTTGTCGGCCACCTTGACCAGGCCCAGGTCGGACAGCTTCGCCTGACCGTCTTTCGACAGCAGGACGTTGTCGGGCTTGACGTCCCGATGAATCATCTGCAACCGATGCGCCGCCTGCAGGCCGTCGGCGACCTGCAGAATGGTGCGAACGGCTTCGGTCTCAGTCAACGGGCCCTCGCGCTTGATGCGGCGATTCAGGTTCTGGCCGTCGATGAACTCCATCACCAGGTAAGGGCGGCCGTCCTCCTGGCCAAAGTCCCAGACCGGGACCAAGTTGGGGTGGCGGAGTCGGCAGGCGGCGGCGTATTCCTGCTCGAAGCGCCGCACGAGAACGGCGCTGGAGGCGTACTGGGCTTCCATGACCTTGATGGCGACGATTTGCCCCGTTTCGCTGCGGCGGCCGCGGTAAACCGTGGCCATACCACCCTTGCCGATGGTTTCCAGGATTTCATAAGGGCCAATGACGGCGCCGGCGTAGGGCATGTGGGCAACCTTCCAATCCCGCTTCGGTGGAAGCGTCACAGCATTGTGGCGCGGGTGACGGAGTGCCGCGCCGCCCAGGACAACTATAGGATGCGTTTTGGGCTTTGTTCCAGAAATACACGGAAGCGCCGCCGCAGGGGCTTCGCAAGCGGCCTTACCGACCCTACCGGCGTCCCTTTCCCAATCGGCCCACGGTACAATGAGGCGGTATGGCCGAGCATCTGTCCGGCGTCGTCGAGCGCGTCACGTTCCACAATCCCGATACGGGCTTCGCCGTCCTGCGCGTCCAGCCGCGCGGCCGTCGCGGCCTCGTCGCCGTGGTGGGGAATGCGCCCTCGGTCGCGGCGGGGGAGCAGATCGAAGCCGTCGGCGCCTGGGTTCAGGACCGCGACCACGGCGAGCAATTCAAGGCCGACCAGCTAACCTGCACGCCGCCGCAAAGCGTCGAGGGCGTCGAGCGCTATCTCGGTTCGGGACTGGTCAAGGGCATCGGCCCGCGGCTGGCGCGAGAGATCGTGAAGGTTTTCGGCGAACGCACGCTGGCCGTGATCGACGAAAGCCCGTCGTTCTTGCGCGAGGTCAAGGGCATCGGCCCGCGCCGCATTCAGCGCATCCGCGAGGGCTGGCGACAGCACAAGGCCGTCCGCGACATCATGGTCTTCTTGCAGTCGCACGGCGTCGGCACGGCACGCGCCGTGCGCATCTACAAAACCTACGGCGACCAGGCGGTCGCGATCGTCCGCGCCAATCCCTACTGGCTCGCCGCGGACATCTGGGGCGTCGGTTTCAAGACGGCCGACGAGCTGGCGCAGCGGCTGGGCTGCGATCCGCAGTCGCCGCAGCGGGCGCGCGCCGCGCTGCGTTTTCTGCTGCAACGGCTGAGTCAAGAGGGCCACGTCGGCTATCCCGAGCCGGCCCTGCTCGATCCGGCGCTGCTGCGCGACAAGGCGGGCGTCGCGGACGTGCCGGCCGAGCTGCTGGCGGCCGCGGTGGAGGCGGAACGACAGGCCGGGGAGATGGTGCGCGAAACGGAGGCGGCGCCGCCGCTGCTTTATCTCAAGCCCCTGTTCCTGGCGGAGCTGGGCGTTGCGCGATCGCTCTTGCGGCTGCGCGAAGGCGATCATCCCTTGCCGCCCCCCGCGGGTGGGGGAGGGTGGGGGACCGCGGTGCGGGCCGTCGAATCAAGAATGGGCCTGGAGCTGGCCGCGGCGCAGCGCGACGCCGTGGCCGCCGCCGCGCGGAATAAAGTGCTGGTCGTCACCGGCGGCCCCGGCGTCGGCAAGACGACGATTGTGAGGGGAATTCTCGGAATTTTCTCCGGCCGCGGTCTGCGCTGCGCTTTGTGCGCGCCGACGGGACGGGCGGCCAAGCGGCTGACGGAAACGACCGGCCGCGAAGCGAAGACCATCCACCGACTGCTGGAGTTTGACCCGGCGCTCGGCGGCTTCCGGCGCGACGCCGCCAATCCACTCGACCTGGACCTGCTGGTTGTGGATGAGGCGTCGATGGTGGACGTGGTCCTCATGCATCAGCTAACGCGGGCCGTGCCGGCGCGCGCTTGCCTGGTGCTGGTCGGCGACGTGGATCAGCTGCCGTCCGTCGGGCCGGGCACGGTCCTCGCCGACGTCATCGCCTCCGGCGCCGTTCCCGTGGTGCGGCTGACGGAGGTTTTTCGTCAGGCCGGGCAAAGCTGCATCGTTCGGGCCGCGCATGCGGTTCGGCGCGGCGAAATCCCGGAATCGGCGGCGCCCGGCCAGGGCGATTTCTACTTCGTGGAAGCCGACGAGCCGGCGGCCATTCTGGATCGCATCGTGACGATGGTGCGCCAGCGCATCCCCCAGCGCTTCGGACTCGACCCGTTCCGCGATGTGCAGGTGCTGACGCCCATGAACCGCACCGAGTTGGGGGCGCACGCGCTCAACATCCGTCTGCAAGCGGTGCTGAACCCGCCGACCGGCGGGCCGGAAATCGAGCGCTTCGGCTGGAAATTCCGCGTCGGCGACAAGGTGCTGCAAACGCACAACGACTACCAGAAAGAAGTCTTCAACGGCGACCTGGGCCGCATCGCCGCCATCGACGAGACCGAGCGCGAGATCGTCGTCGATTTCGACGGCAAAAGGGTTCCGTATGATTTCGGAGAATTAGACGAAATCTCTCTGGCTTACGCTTTGACCATCCACAAGGCGCAAGGCTCGGAGTACCCCGCGGTGGTGCTGCCGCTGCACACGCAGCACTTTCTTATGCTGCAACGCAACCTGCTCTACACCGGCCTGACGCGCGGCAAACGGCTGGTGGTGCTGGTCGGCGCCCGCAAAGCCCTGGAGACGGCGGTGCGGCGGCAGGACACGATGCGGCGCTGTTCCCGCCTGC
>DATKHW010000626.1:0-3768 GCA_035546275.1 Gemmataceae bacterium | reverse complement strand
GAGGTCGCCGAACGGCGCTTCGACGACGCGCTGGTCACCGCCAAGACAATGTTCGCCCTGTCCCGCCATCTGGGCGAGCACCCGACCTTTATTGGCCAACTGGTCGGCGTGGCGATCGCATCCCTGGCTGTCGGCCCCCTGGAGGAAATGATCCAGCAGCCCGGCTGCCCCAACCTGTTCTGGGCGCTGACCGATCTGCCCGCGCCCTTCATCGACCTCCGCCAGGGAGCGCGGGGCGAACGGGACTGGGCCGAGGGCGAGTTCCGGCTGCTGGACGACAAGGAACCGATGAGCGACGCCCAGATCAAGCAATTCCTCGACCGGATCCGCACGTTGCTGGACGCGGACAAGGAAAGCGCCAAAACCGGCTTCATCAAGGGCGACCCGGCGGGCTGGGTCGCCGACCAGGCCAAAAACGAGGACCGGGTGCTCGGGGCCCGCAAACGCCTGATCACGGCGGGCCTGGCCGAGGACAAGGTCAAGCAGTTCCCGGCCTCCCAGGTGATCCTGTTGGACGAGAAGCTCGACTACGAGATCCAGCGCGACCAGGTGCTGGCGATGACGACCATGCCGTACTGGCAGGCCGAGAAGGTCCTTGCCGCCGGCGACGACAAACTGCAGAAGGGCGAGCGCCTTTTCCCGTGGTGGCCGGCGCTCATCAAGGTTCGCCAGGCGACCGCGCGGCTGGACCAGCGGCTGGCCCTGCTCCGCTGCGTCGAGGCGCTGCGGATATATGCAGCCGAGAATAACGGTAAGTTGCCGGCCAAACTCGACGACGTGAAAATCCCTCTACCCCTGGACCCGGTCACGGGCAAGCCGTTCCCGTATCAGCTTGACGGCGACAAAGCGACCCTCCGGGGCACGCCGCCGGCCGGACGCGAAAAGGACGCCGCTTATAACGTCCGGTATGAGGTGACAATCGCGAAGTAAAAAACCGACGAGCCGGAAGCGTAAGCGACGGAGGAAAGACCGTCGCTTACGCTTCCGGCTCGTCGCGCTCCAGTCGCTTGCCCATGCTGACCACGTCATCCATCACGAAGCCGAGCCGCTTGTAGAATTCAATCACGCCGGCGTTGGACGTTCGTACCTGCAGATTGATCTTGGGGCAGCCCTTCGCGCGCAGCAGTCGCTCCGCCTCCGCCATGATCGCCCGGCCCAGCCCCTCGCGCTGTCGTCGAGGGTCCACGCCGAGATACTGAATCCAGCCGCGGTGCCCCTCGTAGCCGACCATGACGGTCGCCGCGATCGCGCCGTCTACCACGCCGATTAGAAAGCCGTCCGGCTGCACGGCCATTTTGCGGCGGATGTCCTTGCGCGGGTCGTTCCATGGCCGAGTCAGGCCGCACCGCTCCCACAGGGCGACCACCGCTTCCTCATCGACCATCTCAAAAGGACGAATAAGCATGGTTGTTCGGGCGGCTCATCGCTTGATGCTGCTCAGCGCCTGGGCCGCCGAGCTGCGGACGTTGGCATCGTCGTCTTTCAAGGCTTCGCGCAGGGCCGGGGCGGCGGCCTTTGCCGGCGGGCCGATCTCGCCCAGGACATATGCAGTCGCATTGCGCACATAGGGGTTGGCGTCCTTTAGCATTGCGGCCAGGGCTTGGACGACCGTGCCGTCGCCGTCAGCATACGGCCGCAGACCGGCCACGGCGCCCACACGGACGTTGGCGTCGGCGTCCTTCAATGCCGCCATGAGGGCGGGGACCGCCTGTCGTCCGCCAGGGCCGACGTCGCCTAGCCCGTGCCCGGCGGCGTCGCGCACCTCGGCGTCCTTGTCCTTCAGCGCATCCCGCAGGGCCGCCACGACCGCGTCGGTGTCCTGCCGAATCCGCCCCAGAGAAAAGGCGGCGCGTGCCCGCACGCGCGTGTTGTCGTCCGCTTTCAGCAGCTCCATCAAAGGCGGCACGCCGTCTTTCGCGGCAGGCCCGATCCATCCCATCGCCTCAGCCGCGGTCGCCCGCACGCCGGCGTCCGGGTGCGTCAGCAATTCGCGCAGCGCCGGCACAACCTCCTTGCCGCCGTCCTTCAACTGGCCGAGGGAGAACGCCGCAATGGTGCAAACGCGGGAGTCCGGGTCCTTCAAGGCGGCGGTCAGCTCAGCCACGGCCGCCGGGGAGCCGAATCGCCCCAGGGCGTGGGCGGCGATCCAGCGCACGTCGGCCGCCGGGTCGTTAATTGCCGCGAGGAAGACGGCCTCGGCGCCCGGCTGCCCGAAGCCGACCGATTCCATCAGTCCCAAGGCGCGCTTGCGGATGCCGCCGTCCTTGTCCTTAAGCGCGTCCCAGATGACGGGAAAAATCGCCGTGGGCGTGGGAACGACGCGGGCCAGCGCCTCGGCGGCCGTTAATCGCACGTCTATGTCCTTGTCTTTCAGCTGCTTCAGCCAGGCGGCAAGCTGGGCGTCATCGTAATCCGGCGGCTTGCCCCCCGCCGCGGCCCGGCACTCCGTCAGCAAGAGAACGATCGCCGCCGCAACGCCGGCCGCCACTCCGATGGTGCGTCGCATGAGATGCTCCCTTCGCAGGACCGACTCGCCCGGGCTCGATTGTCCCGGGGAAGCGCGTTCGGTGCAAGGGCCGGATTGTAACGAGGCCCACCGCGCCGCGTCCGCCGGCCGTTGCTATAATGGCGTCTTCGCCTGGGATTGCGACCCTGGAGCAACGGCCCATGCCGCCGATGACCTTGACCGAAAAAATCCTGGCACGCCACGCCGGCCGCGACGCCGTCCGGCCCGGCGACAATATCTGGGTGGACGCCGATATTCTCATGACGCACGACGTTTGCGGACCGGGGACCATCGGCGTTTTCAAGCAGCATTTCGGGCGGGACGCAAAGGTTTGGGATCGTTCCAAGGTCGTCATTATCCCCGATCACTATATCTTCACGGCCGACAAGATGGCCAACCGCAACGTGGACGTGCTGCGGCAGTTCGCGGCCGAGCAGGACTTGCCGTATTTCTACGACGTCGGCTCCGACCGCTACAAGGGCGTCTGCCACATCGCCTTGCCGGAAGAAGGACATACGCGACCCGGTGAGATTCTTTTCGGCACAGACAGCCACACCTGCACGGCCGGCGCCTTCGGCGAGTTCGCCACGGGCGTCGGCAACACCGACGCCGGCTTCGTCATGGGTGCCGGCAAGCTCTGGGTCAAGGTCCCGCCGACGATGCGCTTCGTCTTTCACGGCGATCTGCCGCCCTACCTGATGGCCAAGGACCTGATCCTCGCCGTCATCGGCGACATCGGCTGCGACGGCGCCACTTATCGGGCGATGGAGTTCGACGGCGACGGCGTCTACGCGCTCAATATCGAGGAGCGAATGACGCTGTGCAACATGGTGATCGAGGCCGGCGGCAAGAACGGCGTCATCGCCCCGGACCAGGTCACGCTGGATTACGTCAACGCCCGCAATCGCTCCGGCAAGGCGTACACACCGGTGTTCGGCGATCCTGGAGCGAGCTTCTTCTTCGAGAAAGTATACGACGTGCGGAAATTGCAACCCGTGATTGCCAAACCGCACAGTCCGGATAACCGAGCGTTCGTCGGCGAGCTTCGCGGAGAGAAGCTCGACCGCGCCTACATCGGCTCCTGCACCGGCGGCAAGATGACCGACTTCCGCGCCGCCGCCGGCATCCTGCAAAACAAGACAGTCAAGATCGATACATTCGTCGTACCGGCGACGAGCGAGATCGCCAAAGCGCTGAAAACGGAGCGGCTCAACGGCCGATCGCTGGAAGAGGTGTTCCTGGCGGCCGGGGCGAAGATCGGC
>DATKHW010000625.1:0-3212 GCA_035546275.1 Gemmataceae bacterium | reverse complement strand
GCCCAAGAAGCCCAGCCCCTGAGCGCCCATCCATCGCCCATCGCCGCCCAGGTCCTGGTTCACGGTCGTCTTGCCGCCCGCTCCTTCGCTGCCCACGCCGTTCGTCTTGGCGTCCACGCCCTTGAACTCCACCACGCCCTGCGCCCGCAGCAATTGCAGCAGCACATCCGCCGTCTTATCCGGCGCCCGTTCGCGCAGCCGAAACGCCAGCAGGCGGGCGGCGTCCCAGCGCAGCACCGCCGTCTCTTGGCCCGTGTCGTCCAAGAGCGCGGTCAGCACCGGCGTGATCTTATAGCGATCCAAATCCTCCACATCAAACAGCGCAAACAGGCAGCGCATCCGCACCACCGGGTCGGGGTCGGAGCGGATGATCTTGAGCACCGCGGGAATGGCCGGCTCGATGCCCGGCATGAGGATGTGATTCAGCGCCTCGGCGGCGTAGACGCGGATGCCGTTGTACTGGGAGTCCGCGTCGGCTTCGTGGTACTGCAAGGCCTGCACGATCTGCGGCAGGACCTTGGCCGCGGGCGGGCCGATCTTGGACAGCGACAGGGCGGCGTTGCGCCGCACGTCCGGCTCTTTCGCCTGCGTCAGCACCTGGCCGAGAAGGTCCACGGCCGAGCCGCCGTCTTTGCCGAGTCCGCCGACGGCCGCCGCCGCCAGCTCCTGGAAATGCGGATCGTCGCCCAGCAGGGCCTCGCGCAGCACCGGAAGCGCCTGGGCCGCCTCCGGCCCGCCGATCGTCGCCAGCACCACCGCGGCGCCGTACCGCGTCTCGGGATCCTTGTCCGAAAGCAGCGGATAGAGCGATTTGGAATCGGCCCGGTCGTCCGGTCCGACGAGCTTGGAAAGGGCCTCGACCGCGGCCTTGCGGACCACGCCGTTTCCTTCCGTGCCGGCCGCCTTCATCATGGCGGATACCGCGGCGTGAGCGACCGGATTGCCGATGTCGCCGAGCGCGTGCATGGCGTCGCGGCGGACCAGCGGATCGTCGTCCTTGAGCAGGCCGCGGAGCTGAGCGACGCCGTCCTGGCCCGCTCCCTGGCCGAGTTCGCCGAGCGCCCAGGCGGCGTTTTGCCGCACGCTCGGCTTGTCGTCGGCCAACGCCGCGATGAGGGCGTCGCGCGCCGGCGTCGCTGCAGCGCCGAATGAGCCGAGCGCATAAGCAGCGCTGCGTCGAACGCCGGGGGCCGCGTCCTTGAGCGCTTCCTGCAGCGGAGCGTCGGCCCTGGCCCAGTAGATTTGGCCCGAATCTCCCAGTTCCGTCATCATGTCGCCGACAGCGTAGGCGGCGCCGTCGCGCACCGCTGCGTCGGCGTCGTCATGCAGACTTTTCAGCAGTGCGTCCAGGACGCGGCCGGCGTCGCCTTCCGCGCCGATCTTGCCCAGCGCGAACGTGGCCGACCGGCGCACGTCGGGCGGATTTTTGGCGTTCAGATCGTTCAGCCAGTCGTGTATGGAACGGTTAAGAAACGACTGTCCGTGAGCCGGCGGCGCGATGATCGCAAGCACCGCCGACGCCGCGAGGATGTGCAGGAAAGCGCGACGCATGGGTTGTGCAAACCTCGAAAGAGGGGCCGGAAGAAAAGGCGTCTGGAACTCTAAAATCGCAGTTCCAGACGCCTTTTCTTCCCAGAGCGGCGACCTGGCGATTAGTGCGCGTTGGGCTTCGCCATCGCTTCGTGGACTTTCTGGGCGTATTCCCGGATCGAAACGGCGACCTTCTGGTTTTGGGACAGCTCGGTGATCGCCTGTTCGGCCGCCGCGCCCGGCTCCTTAATCAAGCCGATGGCGTGGCAGCTCGTGGTGACGATCGTGGGGTCGGAATCGGCCAGCAGCGCAACCAGTGTGGCCACCATCGACTTGTCCTCGCCGGCAATTCGGGACAACGCGTAAATGGCCGCGATGCGGACGTTCTGGTCGATCTTCTCATCCTTGCTGACGGCAATGGCGACCAGCGACGCCTTCGCCTTGGCGCCGGGGTCCTTGATGCCGCCCAGGGCCTGGCAAGCGGCGGCGACGATGACCGGCGATTTCGTTTCCGACAGGTAATCGACCAGCGTGGGGATGACTTCATCCTTCTTCGTCGCGACCATTCCCAACGCGCCGATGGCCTGAGTGCGAACCCGCTCGATTTCGGTCGGCTTGGAGGCGATGGTCAGGTAATCGATATCCGGCTTGTCGATGTTATCCAGGGCCATCATGCTGAGATGCGCCCAAATCGCCACCGTTTTGTCTTTATCCTTCATCATCCGCCGAACGGTCGATAACTCCTCGGCGAGCAGCCCCTGGTCCATGGGTTTGCCCAGCTGCGCCATAGTCATGACCGCCTGCAGGCGCACCGCTGCGGCGCGTTCGTCCACATTCAGGGCGGTGAGCAAGCATTGCGTGGCACGCCGGTCGGGGCCGTGCATGTCGTCCGTTTGGCCCGCCTGGGCCAGGGCGGCCAGGCAGATGCGGCGAACTTCCCAGCACGATGTATCGCCGGCGCCGTGAATCAGCCCCGGCAAGGCCGCCTTCGAGTCTTTGCCGAACATCATCAGCACCAGGGCGATGTCATACCGGATAGGCCCCTGCGACTCGTTGCCGTCCAGCCGTTCGCCGAGCATTTTCACGATTTTGTCGCGGTCCTTGCCCTCGATCGGACTCATGCTGTGAATCATGCCCAGCGCGAGAATCGACTTTTCCCGCGGGCTGGCGTCCAGGTCGTTGATGTGTTCTGCCAGAGCTGGCACTGCGTCCAGCGCGGCAGGACCGAAAAGGGGGATGGCGCGAATGGCCTCTTCGCGCACGCTGGGGTCGAAGCTCTTGAGCTCGTCCTTCCACTCCTTGAGCGACTTGCCGCCGACCTCATTGATGGTCATTTCGGGGCCGGGCGACGGAGTGGACGCCGGGGGTGCGGCGGCATGAAGCGTTTCGACGGGCCATAACCAATGAAATGCCGCGCCCGACAAAATCGCCAGTCCCACAAACAGGCCGGCGCGCATCGTGGTCCGCAGCATCCCTTGATTCAAGGACATGGCTATACCTCGCGACCGTGGACCTTCCCCGAACCTTACGTTACCAGAGGGGACGGCCCCTGAGCAATGATGAAGTGGAACGGTCGGCCGTCCGCCCAAGTCCCTCGCTCCCTGGCTCTGCCTGGGAGCGGACTGCCCGCGAGGCTCTGCCTCGCGTCTGATCCATTCGGCAGGCGGAGCCTGCCGGGCAGT
>DATKHW010000624.1:0-5077 GCA_035546275.1 Gemmataceae bacterium | reverse complement strand
CGTGGTGGTGTATCTCGGTGTATCTCGGTGGATCTGGTGCATGTGTCGAAGAAGCCGTCGAAGCTGTGCGCATTCAATCATGCGGTGGGGGGGAGAAAGCGGTCACTGGTGGGGATTTGGGCTGAGCGCCGCCCGGAGACGCGCTGCCTGCGCCCGGACGGCGGCGGGCTTACGCTGGGCGCCGGGGGTCAGGGGGCGTTTGCGCGGCGACGACGACGCGGCGGGGCCGGTTCAGCGGTCCTCGCCGTCGTTGTTTGCGCCGCGGCAAGCCCAGCGGCGGAGCAAGTCGCGCTCGCGCTTTTCGGCCGCGCGGATCGCCTCGAAGGCCGACCGGTCGGTGATGTGCTGTTCGATGCAGGCCCGCACCATGGCGCGGAGCTCGGCCGGCGGGATGGCGTCGACCTCGACGCTGCCGCCGACGAAGCCGCAGGCCCGGGAGTCGCGCCGCTTCGTCGGCCGGGTCGGCAGCTGCATCTCGTCGATCTGCTCGGGCCGCACGGCGACGCGCTCGAAGCGGATCTCCGCTTCCGGCGCCAGCTCGCGCAGCCGCCTCTCGATGTTGCGGTCGATGTGGACGCCGGACGGGTCGTGATCGCCGAAGTAATAGAGGAACGCCGGCCGATTCTGGGCGGCGATCGCCGCCGAGGCCTCGTACAGAAAGGACAGGGAGCTGAACCCCCGAGTGACCATCAGGGGCACGTCGAGTCGGGCGGTTTCCTCCGCCAGCACGCCGGCCAGGGCGTCCTTCTCGCACCAAACTTCGACGCGGGCGTCTTGGCCCTGCCAGAGGGCGCGGCGGTACGTCCTGGCCGCCTGCCGCATGGCCTCCTCGACCGACGCATAGGTCGCGGGCTTGTGCATCCAGCGCGTGTTGTCGGCGATCCATTCGAAGGGAAGCGCGCCCTCGCACCGCATCTGCACCAGCACGCGGCCGACGGCCTTGTAGGCGTTCTCGGTCTTTTCCACGACGCCGGCGGCGACGAGCTGGTAGAAGGCCTGGCGGACCGTCATGGGGCGGTTAGCCTGTACGGTTTCGTACAGAGAGCGGCGCAGGGCCGCCATCTGATCCGCAGTTCGCCGCTTTGTGGATCGTGGCCCATAAGCCATCGGCGGCCCCCGAGCTCGCCGGCGGTCACTCCGCCCGGCGGGCGTCGCCGTCGCCCGCTGCAGGAGCTGCGGCCGGCTGCCGCGGCGCCAAGCCGGCCCTATCGCGGGCCGCCGCCAGCTCGGCGACCCGCTTCTCCAGTTCCTTGAGCCGGACGAGGCGGCCGCACAGCAGCCGGCCGAGGACGCGGCAGCCATACGCGATGGCCCGGGCCTGCCCCGCGCCGATCTCGCCGTTGGCCAGGTCCGCCAGCGCCCGCGCTAGCACGTCTTGCACTTCCTTAAGCGTCGTGGGCGGCGCGATCGGCGTTCGCCTGGCGGCCTCCGCCTTGCGGCGCGATCGGATGCTTGGGTTCGTCGTCGCTGTCTGCGTCATGGTCCTGTTTTCCTTTCGGTGCGAGGAGGGGCGAACGGGGCGACGTCGCCGACGGCGGACGGAACGCGTGGCGCTTCCGCCGTGCCATCGAACAGGCCGCGCTCGGGTCGACCCCGGCGCCTCGGCCGCGGCGTCAAGTCGGCGGGCGCCAGGTCGGCGCCGTGCAGTTCGACGCGCCGCACCGTCCAGCGGCCGTTGCGCTTTTGCCAGCCGTGCAATTCGATTCGACCGCCGGCCCGCAGCCACAGCCGCGCCGCCGGCGACGCCTGCACCTTCTTGCGGCGATGGGCCAGGTGGTCCGCCGTCGTCGTCTGCACCAAGAGGGGCCCGGCCGCGTGCGGATGGACGGCCGCCACGTCGGCGAAACCGAACAGGTCGCGGCGGCGGTTGACGCCCGGCAGCCAGGCCTCGGCGACGACGGCGAGATAGCCTTCGGCGCGAAGCAGCTGCAGCGTTCGGGCAGTCGGCGTCATCGGCGGCGTCCCTGCGGGGCGTTACTTCTTCGGCTTGCGGCCCGTCTTGCCGTCGCCCTGGTCGGCGTCGTCGGCGCCGTCACCGTTCTTACCGAACAGCGGAGCGATCCCGGCCCGCGCCTGCTTGGCCAGCTTCTCGAAGGCGGCGTTGAGCTGCATCGCCTTGACCAGCGCCGGCGCCATGCTCGGGGCGGGCATGTCCGCGCTCTTGCCGAGGTCCTGGCGCAGGCCGGCGACCGCCGTGCTCAGCTCGTCAAGCTGGTCGATCAGGTCTTGATTCTGCATGTCGTTCGCTCCGTTGGGCCGCAGCCGTCGCCGCGGCGTGAAAGATGTTCGATCGTTTCCGTCCTGCCATGCCCCAAAACCCCGAAACTCGCCGCCCTCGGCCCGTTACGCGCCCGGCCGGCCGCCGCGTCCGTGCACCGCTGCACCAAACGTCATACCCCATACCCCAAAACCCCCCGAAACCCCTTCTTACAAGGGAAATTCACGCGCCCCGACCGCCCCCTCGGGAGGTTTTGGGGTAAGGCCCGCCCCGTCGTCGTCGTCGTCGTCGTCCGCGCCGTCCGGGGAGGTTTCGGGGGGTTTTGGGGTATGGGGTATGAGGTTCAGCGTGCGGGACGGCCGCCCACCTCGAGGACGCGGGACAGCGCCCGTCCAGACCGCCAGGTGAGCTTTTGCCAGTTCGTCGAGCGCCTGCTCGGCGGCGTCGGCGTCTGGGTATCGCGTCCGGTTCGCTTTGTGCAGCGCGCGGGCGGTCATCCGGCCGCCATGAGCCTGAATGAACTCGATGAGCCGACGGCTAGCGCGCTGGCCTTCCGACTCGGCCAGGATGGCGTAAACGCGCTGCGCCTCGCCGGCGAACCAGCGGGCCAGGCCGACGCCCGCCGCCATGCTGTCGGCGTCGATCGGGTCGGAGGCGTCGGCCTGAGTCCCCGTCTTGACGACGATGCTGTGCAGCAGGGCCAGCCGGGCGGCGCCGCCCTCGAGTTTTGCGTAGGCGGCTGCCGTCGCTCCCTCGGCCGCCGCCTGGCGGTCCGCCCAGCCGTTGTACCACTCGACCCAGAGCGTCTTCGCCTCCGGCGTCAGCTTTACGGCGAAGGGCCCCTCGCGGCCGTCGTCGTCGGCGTCCATCGGCAGGGCGCCAAGGGCGCGCAGCACGCGCTCATACTCGGTCGCCAGCTCGGGATGAATTTCGTTCTCCGTCCACACCTTGCGGCGTCGGGGCGGCATGGCCAGCAGGACGCGGGCGCCAAGGCCCGCCTCCATGTGTTCCGCGGTCAGGCAGCGGGCCAGCGTCTCGGGCTGCACGCCGCCAGTCAGAGAAACGGCGGCGTGGGGCACGAACAGGGATGGCCGGTCGCCGGTCTTCCGGTCTACGATGATCGGCCCGGCCCGGTGCATCTCCAACCATACGGGCAAGTCGGAGCCTCCCTGCGCGTCCTTGTAGCGGCGGAACGACCCGAACCATCCAGCCAGTTCGTCGCGCACCAGCAGCACGCCGCGCGGGTTGTCCTCAAGGACCTCGGCGATCTTCTCGACGGTGACGTCGCTGATGAGGGCGCGGCGGGCGCTGGGCTTCTCCGGCTCGGATTCGTCAGGCGCTTTGTCGCTCTTGCGCCGAGGCTCCCGGCTCCGCTCGGCGTACTGGCGCTTTTCATGTTCGTATTTGTCCAGGTCCCTTTCATAGTCGTCGCGGAGTTGCTGCTGCCGGCGGTAGACCGGCGCCACGGCGGCGCTGATGGCGGGGCTTTTGAGCGATCCGGAATCGCCGATGATGCAGGTCCACAAAACTAGCGGCTCAACCCAACCCTTCTTGAGACGAACAGTCCGCGCGTTGCCGACAAGGCCGGCGGCCGCGGCCAGCGCGGGCAAGGCCACGAACGATGGCTCGCAGCCGATCGCGGCCGACGCCTGTTCGACGAACGCCTGCAGGGGTTGCGGCAGCAGCTTCACAGGGAACGGCGTGAACGGCTCAAGGACCGTCGGCTTGATAGGGCGGACTCCGTCGGCGGCCGGGCGGCTCCGTTGACGCCTGCCGTCGCGTGGCGGCCGTTGCGGGACGGCCGACCGTAGCCCCGCTCGCCGAGGGCCCGCGTCGCCGCGGCGTAATCGCCGCCGTGATTCAGCAGCGTGTAGGCCGCGAAGCGCGAGTAGCTGCGCTCCGGCTCGAAGGGCGCCGCGTTGGAACTGAAGACGTACAGCAGGTCGCCGGCGTCGGTTCGGCAGTGTCCCGTTGTGGCCGACCAGCCGCGGCCGGCCTTGCCCGGCCGGCGCCATAAGGCCTTGTCGCCGTGCTGCGACATGGGCATCCAGCCGTGCGGCGTCAGGATCTCCTCCCACGTCGCCCGCGCGTTGAAGTCGTCGCCGGGCCGGCCGCCACTGGCCGGGCGGTCCCATTCGGCCCCGGTCCGTGGCCGTCGGTTGAACGACGCTGCGGCCGTCAGCAGCAGCTCACGCTCCGCGTCGTCCAGCTTCGGCGCCTGGTCCGGCGCCGCGTCGGCCGCGACGTACAGACGGCCGGAGGGGTGGCATTCCGGCGGGCAGCCCGGCGCCAGGACGTAGCCGCCCTCGCCGCGCGTCTCAATCAGCGTCTTGCCCTCGAGAGTGCTGGCCAGTTTGCGGTTGCCGTCCGGAGCGGCGCAGCGGTAATAGACGTGCGCCCCGCCCTTCGGCGTCTGCACCACGGGCAGCCGGTTCAGCAAGCCCGGGGCCTGTTCCTCGACCAGCTCGCACCACGCCGGATAGCTGGCGGGCTCGTCGAAGTCGATCACCTCCAAGCCGCCGCTCACCTCGCCGCAGACGATCGCCAGGCCGGGCGCCTCGGCCAGGTCGAACCAGCGGCGGAGCTGCTGCTCGTCGGCTCGCTCCGTCTGGAAGCGCTTCCATCGGGACGGAGGCGCTCTCGATCCGTCGCGGGCGATGGGGATGACAGACAGCCCGGCCCGGGCGTAGGCCAGGGCGAAGCCGAGCACGTCGTCCGTCGGGCCGCTCAGCCCGACAGCCTTGAGGGGGCGCAGCATCTACCGCCCCTCCATACAGGCGCGGGCTTCGGCCCCGGCGGCGTGGCGTGGTAGACTTCTAATTGATCGCATGAGCGGGTACTCTGCGTATCGGCCCGCGG
>DATKHW010000623.1:0-3770 GCA_035546275.1 Gemmataceae bacterium | reverse complement strand
GAGTTCCATCGAATCTTGCGACCCGGCGGTTGGGTCGCTCTGATGTGGAACGAGCGCGACGACGCCGACCCCTGTACGGCGGCATACACGGCGGTGGTGCGGACCGCGCCGGACAATGCGGCCGTGGAAGGGTCGCGCGGCCAGGCCGGCGAGCCGCTGCTGACGAGCGCCTTGTTCACGGAGGCTTCGCGGACGGTGTTTCATAACCAGCAGGAGCTGGACGAGGAAGGCGTCCTCGGCCGGTCCTTCTCCGCGTCCTGGGCGCCGCGCGAGCCGGCGGCCGCGGAAGCCTTCGCCGAGGCGCTGCGGCGGTTCATCGCGGCTTGGCAAAAGAAGAGCAAAGTGGTCCTCCGCTACGAAACGACGGTCTATCTCGCCCGACGGCGGTGAAAAGACACATTGGAGAGAGGAGATTATCGTGGCTGACGTGCGTTTGGATTTCTACGACCTGGACGCCGAAGCGCTGCCCGACGTTTGCATGAAATGCGGGGCGCCGCCGGTGGTGCGACCGATGAAGACGTTCGCCTGGGTGCCCTACTGGGCGCGGGCCATCCCGTTCGGCCAGCTCATCTTCATGAAGCGGCGGCGCGTGCCGATTCCGCTGTGCGAGCAGCACAAGAACCACTGGACGATCCGCTACCTGGTCGGCTTCGGCGGCCTGGCCTTGTTCCTGCTCCTGTGCATCGGCGGCGGCGTCGTCATGGGGGTCAGCATGGACAGCGACCCCGGCGGGCCGGGCGCCGTCCTGGGCGGCCTGATGCTCGCCGTGGGCGGCGTCGTCTTTCTGGCCTGGCTCATTACGCTGATCGTCCTGGGCGTCACGATGATTAATGTGTATGAGATCACCGACGACGACATTACGCTGAAAAACGTCAGCCTGGAGTTCGCCGACGCCTACCGCGCCCAGGTTCGCGGCGCCGCCCCGCCCGACGTGGATGACATGGCCCGTCGCGGCTGGGCGCGGCCCGGGCCGGGGCGAGGGCCGGACTACGACGACCCGCGGCGCGGCCGACGGCCGGACCAACCGCCGGACGAGAAGTACACGCGCTGAAACCGAAGGAGGCGGCATGGCCGTCCTGCTCATCGGCACGCTCGACACCAAGGGCGCCGAGTTCGGGTATGTCCGCGACCTGCTGCACGAGGCGGGTGTGGACGTGCTGGTCCTCGACGCCGGCGTGCTGCGGCCGCCGCTGTTCTCGCCGGATGTGCCGCGCGAACAGGTCTTCGCCGCAGCCGGCGAAGACCTGGAAGCCCTGCGCCAAAGCGGCGACCGGGGGCGGGCCGTCGAAGCGGCGGCGCGCGGGGCGGCGGTCGTGGCGCGGAACCTCCATCGTCAGGGCCGGGTGGACGCCGTCCTCGGCCTCGGGGGCTCGGCCGGCACAGCGATCGGCTCGGCCGTCATGCGCGCCCTGCCGTTCGGCGTGCCCAAGCTGATGGTCAGCACGATGGCCAGCGGCCAGGTGCGGCCCTACGTCGGCCAGAGCGACGTGTGCATGATGTATTCCGTCGTGGATGTAAGCGGTCTCAATCGGATCAGTCGGCGCGTTCTGGCCAACGCGGCGGCAGCCGTCGCCGGCATGGTGCGCGGCGCCAAGGCGCCGACCGGCGGCGAGGACAGGCCGTTGATCGCCGCGACCATGTTCGGCGTGACGACGCCGTGCGTCGATGCGGCCCGCGCCCATGTCGAGGAGGCCGGCTATGAAGCCCTGATCTTTCATGCGACCGGTGTGGGCGGCCGCACGATGGAGACATTCATCGCCGAGGGGCAGATCGCCGGCGTCCTCGATCTGACCACGACGGAGCTGGCCGACGAGCTGGCCGGCGGCGTGCTGAGCGCCGGGCCGGAGCGGCTGACGGCGGCGGCCCTGCGCGGCACGCCGCAGGTGATTTCGCTGGGAGCGCTGGACATGGTGAATTTCGGTCCGCCGGAAACGGTGCCGGAAAAGCACCGCGGGCGGCGTTTCCATCAGCACAATCCGCAGGTGACGCTGATGCGCACCACGCCGGAGGAAAACGACCAACTCGGCAAGGAGATCGCCCACAAGGCCAGCGCGGCCAAGGGGCCGACGGCGGTGCTCGTGCCGCGGCGCGGCGTGTCGGGGCTGGACCGCGAGGGCGGGCCGTTTTGGCATCCGGAGGCCGACGCCGCCCTCTTCCAGAGCCTGCACGACTGGATGAGTCCGGACGTGGAGTTCGTGGAGCTGGATTTGCACATCAATGATCCGCAATTCGCAGAAGCGGCAGCGACGACTCTGCTGCGCTACCTGAAGCAGCCGCAGCGCAAGCAAGGGTCTGAGTGACTGTCCCATAAGCTTCTCCCCTCTCCCCGGTACTCCGGGGAGAGGGGTCGGGGGTGAGGGGTGTTTGGCCCAGGAAACCATGCCCCCTCGCCCCTCTCCCCCGAGTACGGGGGCGAGGGCCTTATTGGATAGACCGTGACTGATTGCTCTTGCTTGCGCTGCGAGCTGGGCGGGACGCTGTTACAATCATTTTCATGCCAGGCAATTCCTTCGGCGAGCTGTTCCGCATCACCACGGCCGGCGTCAGCCACGGCCCCGGCTATCTGCTCATCATCGACGGCTGCCCGCCGGGCCTGCCGCTCAGCGAAGACGATCTGCTGCCCGATCTGCGCCGCCGCCGGCCGGGCCAGTCGAAGATCGTCACTCAGCGCAAGGAAGAAGATTTTCCCGAAATCTGGTCGGGCGTTTTCGAGGGCGTAACCGACGGCACGCCGATCGGCATCCTCTTCCGCAACAGCGACCAACGCAGCGGCGATTACGGCGATATCAAAGATAAATATCGTCCCGGGCACGCCGATTTCACATTCGACGCCAAGTTCGGCCGCCGCGACTACCGCGGCGGCGGCCGGTCCAGCGCGCGTGAAACTGTCTGCCGTGTGGCGGCCGGGGCGGTAGCCAAGAAGCTGCTGGCGCGGCAGGGAGTCCGCATCCTGGGCTGGGTTCGCCAGGTGGGCTCCATCGTCGCGGACATTGCCGATCCCACGGCGGTGACTCTGGATCAGGTGGAAACGACGCCGGTGCGCTGCCCCGACGCGGCGGCGGCGCAGCGCATGATCGCGCTGATCGAGGAAGTCCGCAAGGACCAGGATTCCATCGGCGGCGTATGCGAGTTGGTCGCCGTGGGCGCGCCGGCCGGATGGGGTGAGCCGGTTTTCGACAAGCTCAAAGCGGACCTGGCCAAGGCGCTTTTGTCGCTGCCGGCGGTGACGGCGTTTGAGTACGGCGCCGGCTTCGGCGTCGCCGGGATGCGCGGCAGCGAAAACAACGACGCCTTTGTGCGGAAGGAGGATCGGCCTCGCCGCATCGGCACGGCCACGAACCGGCACGGCGGGATGCTCGGCGGCATCAGCAGCGGCGAGCCGATCATCTGCCGCGTCGCGGTGAAGCCGACCAGCAGTCTGCCGCGGCCGCAGCGGACCGTGACGCGCGACGCCCAGCCGACCGAAATCGCCACACGCGGACGGCACGATCCGTGCCTACTGCCGCGGTTCGTGGTGATGGGCGAAGCGATGATTGCACTGGTGCTGGTCGATCACTGGTTGCGCTGGCGGGCGCAATGCTCGGCGGTTTAAGCGGAGCCACTTTTCTCCGCCTTTTCGGCGAGCACGTGGCGCACCACCTGCACCAGCTCATCGGGCCGATACGGCTTGGGCACGAACGCCACGGCGCCGGCCTGGAGCAGCGGCGAGGCGTCGCCCTGCATTCCGTAGCCGCTCGAAAAAACGACGCACACCTGTGGGTTGATCTTGC
>DATKHW010000622.1:0-7557 GCA_035546275.1 Gemmataceae bacterium | reverse complement strand
ATGGCCGCTTTCACAGCGGCGCAGCAGGGCGCCGTCGCCGGCGGCGTACAGATGGATCGCGCCGTCGCCGCTCCCCGCCGCCAGCACCTTGCCGTCGGGGGAGAAAGCCAGACACACCACCTGCTGATTCGGCGCGGCGGCCTCCACGCGGTATAATTCCTCCTTTTTGTCCGCATCCCAGAACCGCAGCACATGATCGCTGCCGGAGGTCGCCAGCCGTTTGCCGTCGGGCGAGACGGCCAGGCAATGGCCGCCGCCGCGGTGCGCCTCGACCTCGGCCGCCGGCTTGCCGCTGTCAACGTCCCACCAGCGCAGCGTGCCGTCCCGCGCGGTCGCAACGACGTTCTTGGCGTCCGGCATGAAGGCGACGGCCGTGTAGAGGCCGCGGCCATAGGCGTCCATCTCCCGGAGCCGTTCGCCGGTGATCGCGTCCCACAGCCAGATGCGTTCGCCGCAGGTCGTCACGTATTTACGATCCGAAGAGAAGGCGACGCCGCCGAGGCGCTGATCCGGCCGATGCACCCTCCACAGCTCCTTGCCCGCAGCCGCGTCCCAGAGCACGAGATCGTCGCCGATTTCGACGGCCAGCAGCCGGCGGTCCGGCGACGGCGCCGTGCAGCCGAGGGCCGCCGGGTCGGCCCAGCGGCGCAGCTCCTTGCCGCTGGCGGCGTCCCACCAGCGCGCCATGTCGTCCTTGCCGATGGATAGAATCGTTTTTCCATCCGGCAAGAAGCCGGCGAATTCGACCTGGCCGGCGTGCCGGAAGCGCACCGTGCCCATCCGCACCAGCACGGCGTCCGGCAGCGGGTCGCCGAAACGGTCGGACGGCGGACCGGCGGGGACGCGGCTCAGCGGCGCGAGGAACATGCAGGCGGCCGTCAGCCAACGGCAACGGGCCGTCATGTGCGATCTCCGAACGAGAGCGATGTGTTCCAGAGTAGCGGTCCGGACGCCGCGAATCCAGGAAAATGACGGCGGAAACAGGGAGCGGCGCCGGGTCGATTGGCCTTGCCAAGCGTCGCGGCCTCCATATGCTGGGTTGAATGAAAGCGCGCCGCGCCCGGCGGCGTTGAGCAGCGAGGCAGCGCTTCGTAGCGCCAAAGCCCGGAGGGGCAGGGAAGGCAGTGATGCCGTCAGGCGATGACACGGAATGCGCGTACAAGCCGGAAAGCCCGGAAGTGCGGCGTCAGATCTATCGGCTCTTCCGCGACTACTTCGACCGCGCGGAAAAAAAACGACGCTGGTCCATCCAGGACGACATTCCGTGGGACCAGTGCAATCCGTCGCTCAACCCCGCGATCGCCGACGTCGTGGAGACCTTTTGTGCCGTCGAAATGTACCTGCCCGATTACCTCAGCAAGCTGATTCCGCAAGTCCGGGCCAACCGCGGCCGGGCCTGGATGCTGGCCAACTGGGGCTATGAGGAAGCCAAACATTCGATGGTTTTCGGCGACTGGCTGCTGCGGTCGCGAATGCGCAGCGACGAGCAGATGGCCGACCTGGAAACGACCGTTTTCGCCCACGAGTGGCAGCTGCCCTGGGACAACGCGCGGGCTATGGTCTGCTACACGATGGTGCAGGAGCTGGCCACCTGGCTGCACTACCAGAACCTTCGCCAGCGGCTGACGGCGGCGGGCGGCGACGCGGCTTTGGACCGCGGCCTTCAGCTGGTCGCCATTGACGAGCGCGCCCATTACGACTTCTTTCGCCGGCTCGTGGCCCTCTACCTCGAGGACGACCGCGAGGGGACGCTGGAGCAGCTGCGGCGCGTCGTAAATTACTTCGCCATGCCCGCCGTGCATTTGCTGTCAGACTCCCGCAAGCGCACGGAGGAGGTGAAGCGTTTGCGGATCTTTGACGAAGATATTTACTATTACCAGGTCTTCGAGCCGGTCGTCCAGGCGCTGGGCTTGAACAAGGCGGACCTCCGCCGCAAGGCGCGGCGCGAAGTGATGCCGCCCGTCGCCGTCTCGCGCTAAGGATGAATGATGAATGATGAATGATGAATAAAGACCGAGCAGCGCGTATTCATCATTCATCATTCATCATTCATCATTCCGGAGGCGTCATGACCTCCTCCCGTCGCGCAGTGCTGACCGGCGTCGGCGTTCTGACCCCCATCGGCTTGGACGCGGCCTCTTTCCGGCGAAGCCTCCACGAAAGCAGCGGCGGAGTTCACGCCGTCCGCTCCTTCGACGCCTCCGCGCTCCCCGTTCGCTTCGGCGGCGAGATCGTCGGCTTCGACGCTCGCAACTATCTGGAGAAGAAAGAGCGCAAACGCCTCAATGTCATGGTGCGGACCATCCAGTTCGCAGTGGCGGCGGCCCAGATGGCGAGGGCCGACGCTGGGTTGGAGGAAGACCGGATTGACCCGACGCGCTTCGGCGTGGTCTTCGGCGCGGGGACGATTCCCGGCGACCTGGCGGACCTTGGCCCGGCCAGCCGGCTCAGCCTTGTCCAACCGGCGAGGATGAACGCCGCCGCTGGCCGCATTGACTTGAAAAAATGGGGCGAAGGCGGCATCCCGGCCATTCCGCCGATGTGGATGCTGAACCACGTCCCGAACATGCTGGCCTGCCATGTCTCGATCCTTCACAACGCTCAAGGCCCGAACAACACGATCTGCCAAACCGACGTCGGCGGTCTGCTGGCGCTGGGCGAGGCGCTCCGGGCCGTCCAGCGCGGCCGGGCCGACCTGTTCCTCGCCGGCGGCGCCGACGCCAAGATCAACCCGATCACGATGGCGCGGCAATCGCTGTTCACGGTCCTGTCGCGGCGGAACGACGCGCCGGAGCAGGCCTGCCGTCCCTTCGATCGGGGCCGCGACGGCGTGGTACTGGGGGAGGGAAGCGGCGTGCTGGTGCTGGAGGAGCTGGAACATGCGCGCCGCCGCGGCGCCCGCATTTACGCCGAGGTCATCGGTTTTGGCGCCGCCTTCGACCACGGTCTCACGGGCGCCGGCATGATCCGCGCCATGCGCGCGGCGCTGGGCGAGGCGGCAATCGGCCCCGACGACCTGGATCATGTCAACGCCCAGGGATGCAGCGCGATGCGGGCCGACGCCGTGGAAGCGCGGGCGCTGCGGGAGCTGTTCGGGCCGGCGTGTCTCGTTTTCGCGGCCAAATCCTATTTTGGCAACGCCGGCCCAGCGTCCGGCCCGATGGAGCTGGCGGCGAGCGTGCTGGCCGGGGCGGACGGCGTCCTGCCGGCGACGTTGAATTACGAGGAACCCGACCCGCAGTGTCCGGTGCGAGTGCTTCGGGAACCGCGGCCCGTGAAGCGGCTGTGCTTCCTCAAGCTCAGCTTCACCGAGCGCGGTCAATGCGCGGCCGTCGTGATTCGCCGCTGGGAGTAGTGGAGGATTGGAGATCGTCATGCGACGCCGCGTCGTGATAACGGGCATGGGCGCGATCACGCCGGTGGGCCTCGGCGTGGAGGAGCTGTTCGCCGCGCAGGTCGCGGGGCGCAGCGGCGTCGCGCCCATTACGCACTTCGACGCCTCGACGTTCCCGACGCGTTTCGCCGCCGAGGTCAAGGGCTTCGACCTCGGTCGGTACGTGAGCGACCCGCACCGCTGGGACGAAGCCGGCGCTAACACGCGCTTCGGCTTGGCCGCCGCCCGGTTGGCGCTGGCTGATGCGGGGCTGCTCGGCCTGTCCGGCGTGGACCCGACGCGTTTCGGCGTCTACCTCGGCTCCGGCGAAGGGACGCAGGATTTCCACTGCCTCCTGTCCATGACGGCCCGCAGCTACCGGGCGGAGGAAAAGCGGATCGACCCCTTTGCTTTTTCCGCGCTGGCCGTCAAGGAATACCGGGCCGGCGTCGAGTACGAGCAGGAGTTGCATACTACGCCGGCCCACGTCGCCGAGGTGTTCGGCCTGGATGGGCCGAACTACAACTGCCTGACGGCCTGCGCCGCGGGCAGCCAGGCGATCGGCGAGGCGCTGGAGATGATTCGCTGCGGCGACGCCGACGCCATGCTGGCCGGCGGCTCGCACAGCATGATCCACCCGCTCGGCGTGACCGGCTTCAACCTGCTGACGGCCCTGTCCACGCGGAACGACGCCCCGCAGCAGGCGTCGCGGCCGTTCGACCTCAACCGCGACGGCTTCGTCATCGGCGAAGGCGCCGGCGCCGTGGTGCTGGAAGAACTTGGTCACGCCCGCCGTCGCGGCGCCCCAATCCTGGCGGAGCTGACCGGCTACGGCTCGACGGCCGACGCCTTCCGCATGACCGACAACCACCCCGAAGGGCGCGGCGCCGTGGCGTGCATGGCCGACGCGCTGGTCGACGCCCGGCTCAATCCCGGCGACGTCGGCTACATCAACGCCCACGGCACCAGCACGCGCGTCAACGACAAGGTGGAGACGGCGGCGATCAAACAGGTTTTCGGAGAGGCGGCCTATCGCATTCCGATCAGCAGCAGCAAGAGCACGATCGGCCATCTGATTGCGGCGGCCGGCGCGGTGGAACTAATCATCTGCGTCGAGGCGCTGCGCCGCGGCGTGCTGCCGCCGACCATCAATTATGAGACGCCGGACCCCGATTGCGACCTGGATTACGTCCCCAACACGGCCCGCGAGAAAGGGGCCGCCCACGCTTTGAGCAACAGCTTTGGATTCGGCGGACAAAACGTATCGCTGATCGTCAGCCGGTTTGCGGGGTGATGGGCCGGCTTCCTCCCCTCTCCCCTTGCGGGAGAGGGGTTGGGGGTGAGGGGTTCAGCATCCTTGGGGACCCAAGCCCCCTCACCCCCAGCCCCTCTCCCCCGAAACGGGGGAGAGGAGAGAATTGAGGAAAGGCCGTGGGCGCGTGAAACGCAACGTCATCACCGGGGCGACCGGGCTTCTCGGCAGCCACATCGCGGAACGACTCATCCAGCAAGGCGAACAGGTGCGCGCCCTCGTCCGCCCTTCCAGCGACACGGCCTTTCTGAAAAGCCTCGGCGTCGAGCTGGCCGTCGGCGACCTCGACGATCCGGATTCGATTCGCAAGGCCGTCGGCGGCGCCGATGTGGTCTACCATTGTGCAGCCCGCGTCGGCGAATGGGGGCCGTGGCGGGCGTTTCGGGAAGGGATCATCGAACCGGCCGAGCGCGTGTTCGACGCTTGCCGCGGGGCCGGCGTCGGCCGGCTGCTGCACGTCAGCTCGATCGCCGTTTACGGCCATCCGCGCGAGCGGGCCGACCTGTTCACCGAAGACGAACCGCTGGGCCAGAAACTCTGGTTCCGCGACTATTACCGCCGGGCCAAGATTCAGGCCGAGGAATTGTGCCGGGCCTATCCCGGCGACTGGACCATCATCCGGCCGAGCTGGATTTACGGGCCGCGCGACCGGACCTCCTTGCCGCGCGTCTTCAAGGCGCTGCGGGCCGGCCGCGTGGCAATCATCGGCCGGGGCGACAACCTGCTCAACATCATCTACGCCGCGGACGTGGCCGAGGGCGCTGTGCTGGCCGCCGAGCATCCCGGCGCCGTCGGCCGGGCTTACAACCTTAGCAGCGACGGCGAGCTGACGCAGCAGCAGTTCCTTGACATCCTCACCGACGCCCTCGGCCGATCGCGGGTGTCACGCCGGGTGCCGTTTCGCATCGCCTTTTGGGGAGCGTTTTTCGGCGAAATCATCGCCCATCTCATCCGCATGAGACGATCGCCGTACATCACGCGCTACGCCGTGTCGCTGGTCGGGCGCTCGACGCGCTACAGCACCGACCGGGCGCGGATGGAGTTGGGATGGCGGCCGCGCACGCCGGCGCTGGAAGGATTGCGGCGGACGCTGGAATGGTACAGCGGCCTGGTCCAGGCGGGGGCGGCGTGAAAACGCCGACGAGCCGGAAGCGTAAGCGACGGAGAAAAAACCGTCGCTCACGCTTCCGGCTCGTCTGGGTTTGTCTACCGCTTCTTTTCTACCGGAACCGGGTCTGAATAAGTGAAGAAGCTCACGCGCCATTTCCCCGACTCTTTATCCTTCGTAAGGCGAATAGTGAACTTGGATTGCACCGGCGTCTGGAACCCGTTGTGCCCATCCAGCCGGCCGCGGAACGCCGCCTCATCCTTTTCCGGCGACAGCGTTTCCTCGTTGATCTCGTTGGAGGCGCCGCCCGTGAAGCCGGCGTTGCCAAAGTTGTTCATCCAATTCATGTCGCTTTGAACGACCGCTTTCATCTGCGTCGTCATGAGCAGTTCGGCTTGCGCTTGGTCGCTTTTGTGCATCGCGCCCAGGAAATCCTGGGCGACGCCTTTCGCCCATTTCAGCTCTTCATCTTTCTTATCCGGCTCCTGGCTCGCGCGCGGCTCGGGCGGTGGGTCGGCTCGAACATACGCCGGCGCGGCCAGGACGAGGAACGCCGACAGCCACGCCGACCTGGTCAGGAAGTGCTTCACGGCAGTCTCCTTGGATGCGGATATCCGAACGCGCAGGATTGGATACGAATCTACCCTGCCCTCACACCGGCCGCAACGACTTTCCTCACGGCTTGTCCGCGGGCTTCTTGTCGCCGTCCGCCGCGGCCGCGTAGCGCCCTTCCCGCAGCAGCGCCAGCTCCGCGTCCAGCCGCCCCGCGTCGGCCCGCGCCCAATTGTGATGGGCCAGGTCCGCATAACGCCGCGCCTCCTCCGTCCGTCCTGCCCGCTCGCACAAGACCTGCAACCCCAGCGCCGCCTTGACGCTGGCCGGGTCGTGGGCCAGCGCCTCCTGGTACGCTTCCTCCGCCTCATCCATTCGGCCGGCTCGCAGCGCGGCCTCCCCCCACGCCTCCATGAAATAGGCGCCGTTGCCCCAGGCATGATGGCCGTAATCGCTCTTCGACCGATCGGATGCCTTGGCCAGCAGCTTCAACCCCTCGTCCACCGAGCCGGTCTGACATTGCAGCAATCCCTGCGTCTCCCACAACCGATATTCCATCTCCGGATCGCCCTTTTTGCTGGCCGCCGCCTGCCGCAGCGACTCGACCTCGGGGCCGGCCCGAACGGCGTCGCCCTGTTGCAGATAAACCACAGCGGCCATGTAGTTGGCGGTCGTCTTGTCCGCCCGGCGGAAGTGGTCCACGATTTTCAGCGCCGCCGGCCAATCGCGCTCGGCGACGGCCAAGCGGAACCACGCCTGCCATTGTTTGAAGCCCGCGTCCTCGGATTCCTTCTTGATCGCCTG
The DNA here is from genome assembly GCA_035546275.1 of Gemmataceae bacterium. GTDB lineage: Bacteria > Planctomycetota > Planctomycetia > Gemmatales > Gemmataceae > UBA4732. The sequence goes on along the minus strand of DATKHW010000622.1, from coordinate 408 downwards.
CGCTTCCGTGAAGCGGCCGTCGTGCGTCAGCGAAATCAGGAGGATCTCCAAATGGTGCGAAAACTGCGCGTCCTCCGACGGCTTGACGTTCATTTCCTTGTGGTAGGCGCGTTCCAGCTCAACGGCGTGGGTCGACCGGTCGCTGGTCTTGTCCCAGCGGCCCAGGCGCGTCGCCAGGTGGGCCTGCATATGGAACGGATGCGGAATGCCGGGCGACGACTTGATGTAATTCTCAGCGTAGGTCCAGCCCAGGGCGGGCCGGCCATAGCCTTCGTAGAAGTGCAGCAGCTCGTGGTTGGCGCCCGGATGCAGCGGATCGACTTTCAGGAGCGCCTTGTAAAACGGCACGGAAGCCACATCGCCGCCGAAATCCCGCCCGCCGTTGGCCAGCTGTGCCCGATAAAACCA
>DATKHW010000621.1:0-3870 GCA_035546275.1 Gemmataceae bacterium | reverse complement strand
AAACCTGCCGCCGGGGCCCTGGCGCGTCATCGAGATCGACGGGCCGGATGCGGCGCTGATCGCGGCTCAGTCGGCCGCGCCCGTCCCCTTCGAGCCAGGCCCGGCCAGCCTGGCGTATGTCGTCTACACGTCCGGTTCCACGGGCCGGCCCAAGGGAGTCGAGATCGCCCATGCGAACCTGCGGAACCTCATCGCGTGGCATCAAGCGGCGTTCGGCGTCACGGCGGCCGACCGCGCCAGCCAGGTCGCCGGCTTCGGCTTCGACGCAGCGGTGTGGGAAATCTGGCCGCATCTGACGGCCGGCGCCAGCCTGTACATCGCCGATGAGCCGACCCGCCGCTCGGCGCCGGCGCTGCGCGACTGGCTCGTTGCGGAGAAAATCACGATCGCTTTTGTCCCAACCGTGCTGGCCGAGTCGCTGCTGCACATGAGCTGGCCGGCGGAGACGGCCCTTCGGACGCTGCTCACCGGCGCCGATACGCTGCGGCGCCGACCGGCCGCGGGGCTGCCGTTCCTTCTCGTCAACAACTACGGCCCGACGGAATGCACGGTCGTCGCCACGTCGGGAGCGGTTTCACCGTCCGGCGACGCCGACGGTCCGCCTTCCATCGGCCGGCCGATCGCCAACACAACCGCCCTGATCCTGGACGAGACGCTGCGGCCGGTGCGTGCCGGCGAGGTCGGCGAATTGTGTTTGGCCGGGGCATTGGTCGGCCGGGGCTATCGCAACCATCCTGAGCTGACGGCGGAGCGTTTCGTGACGTATTCGCCGCCGTCGGGGCCGCCGCACCGCATCTACCGCACCGGCGACCGCGCCCGGCTGCTGCCCGGCGGAGAGATCGCTTTCCTGGGGCGCGTGGACGAGCAGGTGAAGATTCGGGGATACCGCATCGAATTAGGGGAAATCGCCGCTTGCCTGGATCGTTGCCCGGGAATCGAGGCCTGCACCGTGACGGCCCGCGACGCCGGCGCCGACGGGCCGGTGCTGGTCGCCTGCGTGGTCGCCGCTCCGGGCGCTCGGTTGACCGTCTCCGGTGTGCGTGCGTTTCTCGCGGGGCGACTGCCGGATTACATGATTCCGACTCAGTACGTGGCGCTCGCCGCGCTGCCGACGACCGCCAACGGCAAGCTCGATAAGTCGTCTCTACCCGCGCCCGCCGCCGACAACCTGCTGCCGAACCGGCCGATGGACGACGGCGCCGTCGCGGCCAACGGCGCCGCTGCCGGGTATCAGCCGCAGATCGCCGCCCTGGTGGCGTCGCTGTTGGGGCAGGATTCGGTTGGGCCGGACGAGAATTTCTTCATGATCGGCGGCCATTCCATGCTCGGCGCCCAGCTGGCAGCGCGGATTCAGGAGCGGTTCCGCGTGAAGCTGACCCTGCGGCAACTGTTCACGGCGCCCACGGTCGCCGCGCTGGCGGCGGCGGTGGCGAAACTGGCCTCGGACGCGGAGAAAGCGCATGCCCCCGCCGGCCGCAGCAACGCCTGACAAGGCGGCGGAAGTCCCGCTGAGCCTGTACCCCCTCCTCGATCCGGAGGTGTTGGCCAATCCCTATCCGCTTTATCACCGTCTCCGCACGGAGGACCCCGTCCACTGGGACCCCTATCTCCACGCCTGGATCGTCACGCGCTATGAGGACGTCATCACGGTCCTGAGCCGCTTCTCGGCCGCGCGGGCGCCGTCGCCGGAGTTTTTCGAGGCGCTGGGCGCGCCGGAGGTAAGCCCCATCGCGCGGGTGATGGTCCAGCAGATGCTCTTCATGGACGCGCCGGCCCACACCCGTCTGCGGAAGCTCGCCGCCCCGGCCTTCCTGCCGAACCGCGTCCGCATCCTCCGGACGCATATCCAGGAAATCGCCACACAGCTGATCGACGCCATCCAGGCCCGCGGCGACGGCCGAATGGACCTGCTGGCCGAGTTCGCCGCCCCGCTGCCGGCCATCGTCACGGCGGAAATGCTCGGCGTCCCCGTCGAGGACCACGTCCAGCTCAAGGAGTGGTCCGTCACGTTCTCCGAAATGCTCGGCAATTTCCAGCACAACCCCGACCGGCTCGGCGGCGTCCTCCACGCGGTCGAACGTCTCACCGCCTATTTCCAGAACGCCGTGCGAGAGCAGCGCCGGCGCCCACGAGAAGGGCTGATTCACGCCTTCCTGACCTCCGAAGTGGACGGCGACCGGCTGACCGACGAGGAAATCGTCGCCAACTGCATCGTCACGATGGTCGGCGGCCTGGAAACGACTACGAATTTGATCGCCAATGGCATTCTCTCGCTCTTGCGCTTTCCCGACCAGATGGCCCGGCTTCGCACCGAGCCGGATATCATGGCCGCCGCGGTCGAGGAGCTGCTGCGCTACGAAAGCCCCAGTCAGCACACCGCTCGGCTGGCCCCCGACGACGCGATGCTGGGCGGCAAGGCGATCCGCAAACGGCAGGCCGTGATCGCGGTCATGGCCGCCGGCAACCGCGACCCCGAGCGATTCCCCGACCCCGACCGGCTGGATTTCGACCGGCCGCATAACGCGCACCTGGCATTCGGCTGGGCCGCCCATTTCTGCTTCGGGGCGCCGCTGGCGCGTGCGGAAGGGCAGATCGCCTTTGAATCGCTGCTGCACCGCTTCCCCGTCCTGGAGCTGACCGGCGAGCCGCTCGTTTGGCGCGAAAACCTGGGACTGCGCGGGTTGAAGTCCCTGCCCCTTGCCTACCGCGCGAACCCATGAACCCCGACCCGCCGCCGGCCGCCGCCCGGCCGTCGCCGCCGCAACTTCGGCCGGCGCGCTTCGACGACTATCCGCAGATTCAGCAGATCGAAGCGGCGAACCTGGACGAAACCCTGTCGCCGTCCGACTGGCGCGGCCTGTTCCTCGACAATCCGCTCTGGCTGCGTCTCGGCGACCGCTGGCCGATCGGCTGGGTGCTGGAGGACGCGGCCAGCCGGGTGGTCGGTTCGCTGACCAACGTGCCGTCGCTCTACCGTTTCCGCGGCCGCGAGCTGATCTGCGCCAGCGGCCGGGCCTGGGCCGTCTCCGGCGACTACCGCGGCTTCGCCCTCTGGCTGATGGACGAATACTTCAACCAGCCGGGCGCCGACCTTTTCATGAACACCACCGTCGGCGCCCAGGCGATGCCCGCCCTGGCCGCGCTTTCTAGCCGCGTCCCTCTCGGCGACTGGGAAACGGCCGCGTTTTGGGTGACGCGGTATCGCGGCTTCGCCCGCAAAGCGCTGGAGAAAATGGGCGTGCCGCTGGCCGGCGCGCTCGCGCTCCCCGCGGCGGCCGCATTGCGTCTCAAGGATGCACTGTTCGCCAAGCGTCTGCCCGCCGTCCCCGCCTCGGTCGTGGTCGCCGCGGAGGACGGCTTCGACTCGCGGTTCGATCGCTTCTGGGAGGAACTCGCGCGGAATAATCCGGAAAAGCTGCTCGGCGTGCGCGACCGCCCGGCCCTCTCCTGGCATTTCGCCGTCTCGAAGCGTCAGGGGAGATTGTGGATCAACACCGCCTCCCGCGGCGGCCTGCTCCGCGCCTACTGCATCTTGCTGAGACAAGACGCGCGACAGGGCGTTCGTCGGGTGCGGCTGATCGACTACCAGACAGTGGACCCGGACGCCGACCTGCTGCCCGGCCTGCTCGGGGCGGCGCTGCGGCGCTGCGCCGCGGAAGACGCTTATCTTCTCGAACATCTCGGGTGCGGATTGCCGAAGATGCACGGCTTCGACCGATTCGCTCCCTATCGCCGCAAGCTGTCCAACTGGCCGTTCTACTACCACGCGGCCGATCCGGCGCTCGCCGCCGAGCTGAGCCGGCCGGAGGTGTGGGACCCGTCGGGGTTCGATGGGGACGCGGGATTGATGTAGGGCGAATCTGCACAGAT
>DATKHW010000620.1:0-2083 GCA_035546275.1 Gemmataceae bacterium | reverse complement strand
CCGTTGCCTTGCTGACACCGGACGACGGACGACGGACTAAGCAGCCAGCGCCGGCGGCGCCGCCGTCTGCTCCGCGGCCTGTAAGGGCAGCCGCACGATGAACGTGCTGCCCTGGTCCAGCCCTGCGCTGCTCGCCTCGATTTCGCCGCCATGCTGGCTGATGATGCTGTGGCTGATCGTCAGGCCCAGGCCGGTGCCCTTGCCGCTGCGGCTGCGCGTGAAAAACGGCTCGAAGATGTTCTCCAGCACGTCCTGCGTCATGCCGCAGCCGGTGTCGATGAAGTGCAGTTCGGCGGTCGCCATGCGCTGCAAGAGCCGGATCGTCAGCCGGCCGCCCTCTTCCATGCTGTCCAGCGCGTTGACCACCAGGTTCAGCACCACCGACTTGATCTCCTCGCGGTTCACGGCGGCGAAGACCTTGCCGACGCCGCCCTCGAAGGCGATCGACTTGCCGCGGGCGTTCTGCAAATGCTGCGTCACGTCCAGCACCGACTGGATCAGCTTGCCCAGATCGGTCGGCTCGCGCCGCCTTTCGCCGGTCCGGCTGAACGCCAGCAGCCGTTCCGTGATGTTCTTGCAGCGGAACGCTTCTTCCTGGATCATGCGAAGATAGCGCGTAAAAACCTCCGCATCATCGCTCTGCCGGCCCAGCCGCCGCAGTTGTTCCGCCAGGCCGCCGAGCCGGGCCTCCAGCGCCTCGCTGCTGAAGAGGATCGAGGCCAGCGGGTTGTTGATCTCATGGGCGACGCCGGCCGCGAGAAAGCCGACGCTGGCCAGCCGTTCCGAGCGCACCAGCTGCCGGCTGCGCTCGTTGACCTGCTGGGCCAGGTTTTCGTAGAGGTCGCGCAACCGCTGCGTCATGTCGTTGAACGCGGCCGCCAGGTCCTCCATCTCGTCGCCGCTCTTGACCTCGATGAGGCGCGAGAAGTCGCCGCCGGCCACGCGCTTGACGCCATTTTGCAGATCGCGCATGGGGTTGATGACCCAGCCGTAAAACGACCACATGAGGCCGGCCATGATGAGCGTGCCGACGACGGCGGCCGGCGCCACGATCCAGAGCGTGACCTGGTAGTGCTCGCGCGACTCGTCGATGCGCTGGTTGATGTCGTCGTTGATCTTGGTGTAAAGGTCGTCGGCGTCGCGCACCAGGGCGTCAATCTGCACGGCCACGCCTTGCCGCAGCTTCGCCTCCACGCCGGTTTCGCCGACGTTGTCCATGCGCGGCTTCTCTAGCAGGACCGCGGCCTCGCTCAGGCTATTGAAGTCCGCCTTTAGCGCCTCAACGGTGAGGCGTTGGTGCTCGCCGTTGGTCGGGTCGCGCCCTTCGCGAAGCGTCTCCTGGAGCTGCTCTTCGTATTGTTCCAGGACTTTCTGGGCATCGCGGGCCTTTTTCGGCAGGTCGCGGAAGCGGTCGAAAGAGTTGTCGGCCCCGCCGTCCTCTGGCGAGGTTTTGAACACTTTGAGATCGTAAACCTCGTTGAGAAAGAGCTTGGCGGCTTTGAGTTCGGCTTCCTTGCTGCGGATGCTGTTCATGGTGAGGTAGTAGGACCACAGGCCGCGGAGCGTGCCGGCCAGGAGGAGGGCCAGGGCCCCGCAGACGAGGCAAACGCCGAGCAGCAATTTATGACGAATGCGCCAGCGCGGGGCCACGCCCGATCTCCTGTACCCGGGGCCGTCCCGCGCCCCTTTCCAGAACTCGCGACGGCGGTTCGGCGTCCGAAGCGCGGCGACTCTACCAAAACGCTTTTCGCAAATGGAGGCCAAGTTGCGCCGGAGAGGGGGTCGCGCAGCCGACCCAGATTTCCCCGCCGCCCGACTCGGTCGCATACAATGGTCCCATGATTTCCCGACTTTCATACAAGCCCCCTGTCCTCGGAGCGGCCGTTGCATCCATTCTGTATGTGGTCGCCGCTGCGCCGGCCGCCGCCCAGGAAGCCGTGGACGCTGACGGTCATGCCGCGCCGGGCGTCCTCGCGCTGGACGACGCCGGTCGGCTGCGCTTCACGCCGAAAGGCCAGGCCCAGCCGCTGCCGCTCGAATCCATCGCTTATATCCACTTCCCAGCGGCTGCGGCCGAGCCGTT
>DATKHW010000619.1:0-8504 GCA_035546275.1 Gemmataceae bacterium | reverse complement strand
TTGGACCATATGCTATCCAAAACCGCCGGGATAAACCCGGCGGCTCGCTTTTTGAGAGCGTCTTTTGCCGGCATTTTTTTCGGTTTCGCGTCAGGTCTCGCCGGGCCGCCCGTATCCTTCCATGTCAAGCAAATCACGGGGTTTCGACCCCAAAACCGAGGGCGATGGTCGTCCTCGGCATCCACTGCAGTCCTCATTGCGCAGGACGGCAACCCATGCGAACGGGCCGGCTCCCCGTGCGCTCCGGGTATGGCTCCGACATGTCGAGCCGAAGAAGGAGATGCAGCCATGATGAACTCTGTCAAGCGGATCCCCCGGCTCTTGCTGGCCGTGGTCGTCACAGCAGTCGCGACCGCCGCAGCGCACGCCGATCGCCTGCCACGGCCTGGCGACGACCTGACGGTGCTTCCGGCGGAAACGACGGTCACCTACAGGAACCAGAAGTTCGCGTCGGGCGAACCCGCCGTCGTGACGGTCATGGGAGACGGCAGCACGGTGCTGGAACTCAGAATCTATGACGAATTCGGCGTTCTCGTCGCTTCCGACCAGGGGCGCACTTGCAGGGCGTCTTGGAAGCCGCTCTGGACGGGCGAATTCACTATCAAGGTGATCAACCGATCCGAAACTGCGAATCTCATTTATCTCAAAACGAATTGACGCCCAGGCCCAGCGGCAAGCCGGCTCCGCCCGCGGAGCCGGCTTCCTTCGTTGACCCCGCGTGGCCGTTCGCTGCAACATAACTCCGTTTGGATGCTGGTCAGCGAGGTCCATGCGTTGCGCGAACCTTTTCTACCGCAGCCGCATCCGAAAGATGCGGCGGGCCAGTGCCGCCAGTACGGCTCCCATTCGCTGCCGCCCCGATGGTGAAACGGACATCATCCCTCGCTTCGAACGAGACGTTCCAGGTTCGATTCCTGGTCGGGGCGCCTGCAAACAGTCCCGTCGTTCAGCGGCCAGGACAGTCCCTTGACGTGGGAAAAATCGGCGGTTCGAGTCCGCCCGGGACTATTTACATTCGGAAGGGTTAGCCGATTGGCAACGGCCCCCGGTTGGAAACCGGGCGAGCGGCGACGCCTTGCGGGTTCGACTCCCGCTCCTTCCGCTGTTACGGATGGGGTTTGTAGTGTAGTGGCCCTGCATGCGGCTCTGTGAAAGCCGAGGCGGCGGGTTCGATCCCCCCCAGACCCCCTCAACGCCGACGTGGCTCGACGACAGAAAGGCGCCGACCTCGTAAGTCGGTTGATGCTGGTGCGAATCCAGCCGTCGGCTCTTGCTCATTTCTCCTTCCCGGTCCTTGCCCCGGCGCCCCTTTTGCTGTACGGATGCCATCAGGTTTCCCGTGTGCATTCCCGGAGGACAGGACATGGCCGGTCAGACAAAAGCCCCGCCGGATGGGGCCGCGACCGTTTCCCGCCAGCAGCTCATCGCCCTGCTCAACGAGGATCTTTCCCGCGAGTACCAGGCGATCATCGCCTACGTCGTCTACTCGCAGGTGCTCAAGGGCGCCGAGTACATGGCGATCGCTCAGCAGCTCGAGCTGCACGCCGCGCAAGAGCTGCAGCACGCCCTCATCATCTCCAAGCAGATCGACTATCTCGGGGGCCAACCGAGCGTGACCGCCAAGCCGGTTCGGACCTCCGACAAGGCGAAAGAAATGCTCCGCTTCGATCTCGACAACGAGAACGAAACGATCCGCAACTACCGGGAGCGCGTCCGCCAGTGCGAGGCCCTGGGCGAATACGCCATGGCCGAGCAGATTCGCGGCATCCTCGTCAACGAACAGGATCACCAGATCGACCTGGCCACGGCGCTGGGCAAAGACGTGCCTGCGGTCGCATCGCCAGACGAGCAGGCGTAGGCCGATTTTCCGTGGCACAGGCGGCCCGCCTGTTGCGGCCCATAGGCGGGCCGCCTGTGCCACGGAAGAATCGACACGTTTGCATCGCGGCCCCCGGGACGGTACGATGCCGGACGTCTTCGCCCGCTCCGGAGGGCCGCCTCGATGCGTTCGTGCTGCGCCATTTTCGTCCTTTCGTTGAGTCTCGTCGCAGCTGGGTCCATTCGCGCGGACCCGTTGTGGCGTGGTCTGGAGACCACGCCACAACAATCGACGCCCAACATCGTCTTCATCCTCATCGACGACATGGGCTGGAAGGACCTCGGCTGTTTCGGCAGCAAATTCTACGAGACGCCGAACTGCGACAAACTGGCCGCCCAGGGCATGCGTTTCACCAACGCCTACGCCGCTTGCCCCGTCTGTTCGCCGACGCGGGCCAGCATTCTCACCGGCAAGTACCCAGCCCGGTTGCACCTCACCGACTTCATCCCCGGCGGGCCCTACAAGCCGTCGCAGAAGCTTCTCCGCCCCCAATGGATTCAATATCTCCCTTCCGAGGAGACGACGCTGGCCGACGCGCTGAAACCGCTCGGCTACACGTCGGCCAGCATCGGCAAGTGGCACCTCGGCGGCAAGCCGTATTACCCGGAGAAGCACGGCTTCGACCTCAATATCGCCGGCAACGAGTGGGGCCAGCCGCCGTCGTACTTTTATCCCTACAAGAAAGGCCCGAACGGCGCCTCCATCCCCGGACTGGAGGAAGGCAAGGAGGGCGAGTACCTTACGGACCGGCTGACCGACGAGGCGGAGAAGTTCATGGAGAAGAACCGCGATCGGCCGTTTTTCCTCTATTTCGCCCATTACGCCGTTCACATCCCCCTTCAGGCGAAAAAGGACGTGATCGACCGCTACGCCAAGAAGGCCAAGGCCGACGATCCGCAAAACAACCCAATCTACGCCGCCATGGTCGAGAGCGTGGACGACAGCGTCGGCCGGCTGCTGAAGAAGCTGGACGACCTGAAAATCGCCGATCGCACCATCGTGATCTTTTTCTCGGACAACGGCGGTCTGTCGGTGCATGAGGGGCCGGACACGCCGTCCACGTCCAACGCCCCGCTGCGGGCCGGCAAGGGCTACCTGTACGAAGGGGGCGTCCGCGAGCCGATGATCGTGCGCTGGCCGGGCGTCGTCCAGCCGGGCGGCGTCTGCGATACGCCGGTGTGCAGCATCGACTTCTACCCGACCATCCTGGAAATGGCGGGCGCCTCGATCGACCCAAAGCGCACCGCGGACGGCGTCAGTCTGACGCCGTTGCTGCGCGGGACCGGCGAAGTGAAGCGCGACGCGCTGTACTGGCACTATCCGCACTACAGCAACCAGGGCGGCAAGCCGGGCGCTGCGGTGCGGCAAGGGGATTTCAAGCTGATCGAGTTCTACGAAGACGACAAAGTGGAGCTGTATAATCTCAAGGACGACGTCGGCGAGACGAACGATTTGGCCGAGAAAATGCCGGATAAGACGAAAGAGCTGCACAAGTTGCTGCAGGACTGGCGCATCGCCGCTGATGCGCAGATGATGACCCCGAATCCGGATTACAAGAGGGAGAAGTAATCCTCGTTGTGGCAGTCGAGCCAAGCTGCCGCGCCGCGGAAGCAGTTGCGATGCGGAATTTGATCAAATCGCCGTCTTCTCACTTGCCGGTGGGAACGTCCAGCGCTTCCAGGATTTTCACGACCTTTTTTGTATCCTCCAGGGACGCTGTAACCAGAATCTGGTTCGTCTGTGCGTCGGCGACGATGCGCATTCGCCCGCCGCCGTCGAGCAGCTTGTCGAGAATCTTTGCGACGTCGACCGCGCTGGCGTACTTCAACGGCCGCACATAGGTGTCGCTCGCAGCCCCCGGCGCGGACGCCTCCGCCTGAGCAGCCGGACGCTTGAAATAGAACGACGATTCCTTGAGGACTCGGCCGCCCGGAACGCTGGGTTCGACGGCGACAAGTTCCCAACCCTCGTCGCCGAGGACGTTCAGCCCGGCGTTCTGATCCCCTTTCCCGAGATCAATAATCTCTGTCGCCTTGAGGGCCTTGTACTCCCACTTCGGCGAGGCGGGCGCGTTCAGCTTGCCCGGGTCTTTCCCGGCGTCCCCTGCCAGCGCGGACGAACCAACCGCGATCACGACGATAAGAGCCATCCGCGAACGGATTGTCATGGCAGCCTCCCGGAAGGACCATGCACCCCGGCCGGCTCACGGCGAGCGGCGCTCCGGCATAAACCCCGCGCGCCGACAAGGGTGGCGGCGCCGTTCCCTGCCGCTGTCCGCCGCGCCCGGAATGATGGATCACAGATGCGCAACGTGCACCTCCCCCTCCGGCCATTCCCAGGCGATATAGAGCCGCCCTGCAAACTCCGCCAGCGCCGGATTCATGCCCAGTTCCCCCAGCGGCGTCGGTTCGCCGAACGCCGTACCGTCGTCCGATGCAACCACCGTCAGCACGCCGCGCGTCCCCATGAAGGCGACGTACAGCCGTTTGTACAGCGTCCCCAGAGCGACGCGGAAGGGCGTGCGAAAGCCCACGCAGGAATCCGGACCGAATGCGTCGCCGTCTGCGGATGATGCAAGCAGAATCAGGCCGCGCTTGCCCAGCCAGGCCGTCCACAGTCGGCCGTTGAACGCGGTTAGCGCGGGCGTCGTCGCCGATGGAAACGGCGTAACGGCGCCGGGCCGGAACATCGTCCCGTCGTCGGTCCAGGCGAAGCGCAGGTGCGAAGCCGGTTCGCTCGTCCAGGCCAGGTGCAGCCGATCGTTCAAGACGGCGAGGGCCGGCCCGGTGTCGGTGCGCTGCGGCCAGCGCACCTCGGCGTCGAAGCGGCGGCCGTCCGCCGTCGAAGCGATGCGAACGCAGCCGTCCATACCCACAGCGGCCGCGCAGAGTCGGCCTCCCAGCACGGCCAGAGCGGGGTCGTTGGCGGCGAGAAGCGATTGCGGAGCGCTTTCAAAGTGATACCCGTCCGCCGACGACGCCAGATGGATGCGGCCGCGTTCCTCCCGGTAGGCGAGATAGAGACGGTCGTTGAAGACCGCCAGCGCCGGGAAGCTCCCGCCCACCAGCATGGTAGCCTTGTACACTCCCTATTCTCCTCGGACGCTACCACGCCTTGTGCATGGTCCGGGCGAGCACGCCGTTCAGCTCGCTGCGGAAGCCGCCGCTGTCATAGAGATTGCCGACGACGGCCACGATCAGGTCGCGCGACGCCTCCTTGGCGCTTTGCTCCAGGCTGCGCGTCAGGTCGTTGTGGTGAACCATGTCCATGGTGTGGTGGCCGGGCCAATAGCCGCCGTAATACTTGTCGTCGTCGTGTTTTCCCTTGTTGTACGGGTCCCAGGCGAAAATCTCCTGGATGACCAGCGACTCGCCGTGACGCAACGTGTGGGCCGGGCTGAACGAGTCTTGCAGAGCGTGCAAGGCCCGCGACAGATGGCGCGCTCCGTCGAGGATCTCCACTTCTTCCACCACCTCCTTGGCGCCCTTGTACGCCAACGTCACAGGATTGTATTCGGCGACGGCGTCCAGCAGGCCGCCGAAGAAGCCGTGATGGTGATGCTCCGGCTGCTTTTCGGGGAACCCTTTGCGGAACCATTCCCAGGAGTGCGCCGATTCCTCGCGGATGCGATCGACGGCGGCCTTGTAAGCGTCCGCCTTGGCTTGGCCGCTGTCGGCCATGAAGTGAGCCACCTGGCCGCCCGGCACGTCGACGCCGCACATGCCAAGGATGTTGCCCTTGTCGATGTCCTGGCAGACGTCCATCGCCCACAGGGCGGACAAGTGCAGTTTCATGCGCGTCACGCCCGTGCCCATGCGCGCCAGCACGCCGCGCAGGTCCAGAGTCGCAATGGCAGCGCTGACGGCCGACACCGTGATGTACATGTGGCCGTCCATGAACCAAGCGAAAAGAAGATGCGGAAAGTGGAGGTGCGCCATTCAGGCCCCCTTGGTGAAGTGTGCAAAGAGCGCGCGTTCCCTAGACCGGCGCCCAAAGTGTATGCGACGCTAACGCGCCGGCCGGACGGCGGCAACGAAATTCCTTCTCGGCGACTTTGTTTTCGGCGCGACGCCGCCCATGCTGCGCGCCCGCTCCGGCCGGCGGATTGCCAATCCCGAGGAGGCGCCGCGGATGCGGTTGGCACCGACGCGGCAGTTCATCGAGTCGCCTCCCTCTAACTTGCCGGAGGGAACGGCGGCGCCTTTCCCTCCGGCATTCCGCGGTGTATAAGGGAAGGACGCCCCCTCGCCCCCAGGAGTCCGGCCATGCCGTTGTCCTTGGAAGAACACCGACTCCGCGATCAATTCCTGCAGACGCTGATGGAAACCGCGCGGTCCCTGCAACCCGGCGCCGACCCCGAGGTGACGCTGGAAGCCCTGATCGACGCAGCGGCGATGCTCCAGGACCATCTGCAGCGCGAGCTGGAAGAGTTGCGCCACGAGCAGACCCGGTGAAGGGAGATCCGCCATGACGCCATTGCGCGTGCGGGGCGTCTGCCCCCACGACTGTCCCGATACTTGCGGCGTCGTCACGGAAGTGGAGGACGGCCGCGCCGTCCGCTTCAGCGGCGATCGCGATCATCCCATCACTCGCGGTTGGCTTTGCGCCAAGGTCCGTCCCTATCTTGAGCATGTTTACCATCCCGGGCGCGTTCTGTATCCGCTGCGCCGTGCCGGCCCCAAGGGCGGAGGGCAGTGGCGGCGCGTCTCCTGGGTCGAGGCGATCGACGAAATCGCCCGCCGCTGGAAAGACGTCATCGCCCACTTCGGCGCGGAGGCGATTCTGCCCTACAGCTACAGCGGCACGCTTGGTCTCGTACAAATGACCGTTTCCAGCGCCCGCTTGTGGAATCGTCTCGGCGCCAGTCAGCTGGAGCGCAGCATTTGCGGGGCGGCCGCCGAAATGGCCGTCGAGATGACGCTCGGCAAGCGCTGGAGTCCGCCCTACGCCGACGTGATTCACAGCAAGCTCGTCGTCCTTTGGGGCCATAACCCCGTCGCATCGGCGCCGCACTTTATGCCCTTTCTCAAGCAGGCGCAGCGGGCCGGCTGTCAAGTCGTCGTCATCGACCCGCGGCGGACGCCCAGCGCTCGCAGCGCGGATCGGCATGTTGCTCCGCGGCCCGGTACGGACGGCGCCCTGGCGCTCGGTCTGGCCCACGTCCTCGTCGCCGAGGGACGGCACGATGCCGCGTGGCTGCAGGCTCACACCGTCGGTTGGCCGCAGCTGCGCGAGCGGATCGTGGAGTTTCCGCCGGACCGCGTCGCGGCGATCACGGGCTTGCCGCGAGAGGAAATCGTCGGCTTGGCCCGGCTATACGACGAACGGCGGCCCGGCCTCATCAAGATCGCCGATGGAATTAACCGCAACCGCAACGGCGGCCAGAACGTCCGGGCGATATGCTCGCTGCCGGCGTTGACCGGTCAGTACGGCGTCCGCGGCGGCGGTTTGGCTTATAGCACCAGCGGTTATCTGCAATGGGACAAAAGCGCCGTCCATCACTGGGAAGGCTGTCCGCGGCCCGGCCGCGTCGTAAACATGAACCGCCTCGGCGCCGCCCTCCTGGGTGAAGCGGCCGATCCGCCGATCCAGGCGCTTTACGTCTTCGGCGCCAACCCCGCCGCCTCCAGCCCCAACGCCGGCCGCATCGTCGAAGGGCTGCGCCGCGACGACCTCTTTACCGTCGTCCACGAGCTGTTCCTGACCGACACCGCGGATTATGCCGATCTGGTTCTCCCCGCCCCATCGCAGCTGGAGCAGGTCGATCTGCACAAGGCCTACGGCCACACCTCCGTAACGTACAACCGGCCGGCGATCGCGCCGCTGGGCGAGTGCAAGAGCAACTGGGAAGTGATGGGCCTCTTGGCGACGGCGCTGGGGTTCCACGAGCCGTGGCTGCACCAGACGGCCGACGAGGTTATCGACGAAGTTCTGGCGGCGACGACCCGCAGCAACCCGTTCCTGCGCGGCGTCACGCCGGAGCGGCTGCGTTCGGAAGGCGCCGTGCCGCTGGCCGTCGAGGAAACGCCGTTCGCCGACGGCCGATTCCCGACGCCCAGCGGCAAGGTGGAATTGTACTCGTCGCGGATGGCACAAATGGGATATGACCCGCTGCCCGGCGGCGAGTGGGACCTGGACGATGGTGGTTCATTCGACCGGAGCCACTTGCGTGTGAAGCCCGACCGGACGCGGGACGCACTGATACTGCTGACGCCGGCGTCCCATCACTTCGTGAGCAGCAGCCTGGCCAGCCAGCCGGGCCTCTTGCGCGGCGAGGGCGAACCGTTCGTGGAGATCCACCCGGACGACGCCGCTGTCCGCGGCATAACCGACGGCGACGCGGTGGTGGTCGAGAACTACCGCGGCTCCGGGCGGCTGCGGGCGGTGGTGACGGATGCGGTTCGGCCCGGCGTCCTGGCGTCGCCCAAGGGGCGCTGGGCCAAGCTGTCCGGCGGCCGCAACGTCAACTGGACCACGTCCGACGCGCTCGGCGACCTGGCCGGGCAAAGCACCTTTCACAGCAACCGGGTGTGGATCCGAAAGGCCGATTCCGAAGTGACGTGAGAGCCAAAGCCGCTCATTCCCCCACCAATTCGTACATTCCCCCTCCCGCTTTCTTGAGTTT
>DATKHW010000618.1:0-9464 GCA_035546275.1 Gemmataceae bacterium | reverse complement strand
TCCGCAGAACCGCGCTTGGTTCAAGCGCGGTTCTGCGGACCGCCGCTAAACGGGGCGCTCGCTACCCCTTCACCCTTTTTTCCCCGATGTCCTTCCAGTTGACCACGTCCCACCACGCATCGACGTACTTGCCCCGGTCCTGGTGGTACTTCAGGTAGTAGGCGTGCTCCCACACGTCCACGCCGACGAGCGGCGCGGCGCCGGCGGTGATGAACTGGCAGTCCTGGTTGGCGGTACTCAAGACGTCAAGCTTGCCGTCCTTGGCGACGAGCCAGGCCCAGCCGCTGCCGAATCGGCCGAGCGCGGCCGCCTTCATCTTGTCCTTGAACTTGCCGAAGTCGCCGAAGGCCGCGTCGATGGCCTTGGCCAGGTCGCCGGTCGGCTCGCCGCCGCCGCCCTTGTCCTTGGGCGCCATCCAGGTCCAGAACAGCGAGTGGTTGAGGTGGCCGCCGGCGTTGTTGATGACCTTCTGCTGGATGTCCTTGGGCAGTTTGTCCACGTTCTTGAGCACGTCCACCACGTCCATCTTGAGAAAGTCGGGTTGGTCCTTGAGGGCGTCATTGAGGTTCTTGACGTAGGCGGCGTGGTGCTTGTCGTGGTGAATCATCATCGTCTCTTTGTCGATGGACGGCTCTAGCGCGTCGTACGGATACGGCAAGTCGGGCAGCGTGAAGCCGTCGGCGGCGGCTGAGCCGCGGGCCACGCCGTAAAGCGGGGACAGGGCCAGAGCGGCGAAGCCGGCGCCGGCCGACCGCAGCATCTGGCGACGATTAAGGTGCGTCATGGCGTTCTCCTTGGGTGCGGACGGCGCCGGCGCAGGCCCCTCCCGTTGCCGACGGCCCCGCTGTTCAGCACGATATCACCTACCGCGGCGAAGTCCACAAGGAACCGCGGAGATTCGCGCACGAGCACGCAGCGCCAGCAAGTGCAGTCGTCCTTATACGGGCTTGATGTTCCAGATTTCGCGAGCATAGTCGCGGATGGTGCGGTCGCTGGAGAACTTGCCGACGCGGGCCACATTGAGGATCGCCCGGCCGGCCCAGGTCGCCCGGTCCTTGTAGACGCGCGACGCCTCCTCCTGCGCCGCCAGGTACGATTCCAGATCGGCCAGGTGAAAATACTGCTCGCCCGCCGACAGCAGCCGCTGCGCGACCCAGGCGTGCCGGCCGGGTTCGCGCGGACAGAAGCGGCTCTGTGCAAGGGCGTCCACGATGCGGCGGGTCGTGGGCCGCGAGTGATACAGATCCAGCGGCCGATAGCCCTGCCCCGTTTGGATGCGCCGCACTTCCTCCACGGTCAGGCCGAAAATGAAAATGTTCTCGGGGCCGACTTCCTCGCGGATTTCGATGTTGGCCCCGTCCAGTGTGCCCATCGTCAAGGCGCCGTTCAGCGCGAATTTCATGTTGCCGGTGCCCGACGCCTCCGTGCCGGCCGTCGAAATCTGCTCGCTCAGCTCGGCGGCCGGGATGATGATTTCAGCCAGCGACACGCGGTAGTCCGGCACGAAGACGACCTGCAAGAGGCCCTTGCAGCGCCGGTCGCCGTTGACCACGGCCGCCACGTCGTTGATAAGCCGGATGATCTGCTTGGCCGCCTGATAACCCGGCGCCGCCTTGCCGGCGAAGATGTAAGCCCGCGGTTGCTGCGGCGACCGGCCGTCGTCGGCCAGCTGCAAATAGTCATGCACCACGTGCAGCACGTTCAACAGCTGACGTTTGTACTCGTGGATGCGCTTCACCTGCACGTCGAACAGGGCCGTCTCATCGAGCGCCACGCCGGCGCTATCCATCGCCAGCCGGGCCAATCGCTTTTTGTTCTCTTGCTTTACCTCCAAGAACCGTTCGCGGAATGAGGCGTCTCGCGCCAGTTTCTCCAGGCCGCGGAGCTTGTCGAGGTCCGTAATCCAGCCGTCGCCGACGGCCTCCGTCGCCAGCTTCGCCAGGCCGGGGTTGGCGACCAGCAGCCAGCGCCGCGGCGTCACGCCGTTGGTCTTGTTGTTGAATCGCTGGGGAAACAGAGCGTAAAAGTCGGGGAACAGCTCCTTTTTGACCAGCTCGCTGTGGATGGCCGCGACGCCGTTGACAGAATGGCCGCCGACGACCGCCACGTTGGCCATGCGCACCTGCTTGGGGTCGCCCTCCTCGATCAGCGAAACTCGCCGCAACAAGCCGTCGTCGCCCGGCTTCTTGCGGGCCGCCGCTTCCAGAAAACGGCGATTGATTTCGTAGATGATCTGCAAATGGCGCGGCAGCACGCGCTCGATCAGCGGCACGGGCCATTTTTCCAGGGCCTCGGCCATCAGTGTGTGGTTCGTGTAGGCGAAGACGGCGTTGCAAATCTCCCAGGCGCGCTCCCACGACAGGTCGTTCTCATCCACGAGGATGCGCATCAGCTCGGTGATCGCCAGCGTTGGATGGGTGTCATTGAGCTGAACCGCGACCTTGTCGGCGAACTGGTCGAAGCTCTGGTGGTCGCGCTGGTAACGGCGGACGATGTCGCGGACGGAGCAGGCGGCGAGGAAATACTCCTGTACCAGGCGCAATTCGCGGCCCGCGGCGCACTCGGCGCGCGGATAAAGGACTTTGGAAATCGTTTCCGACATGACCTTCTGCTGGACGGCGTGGAAGTAATCGCCCTGGTTGAACACGTCCATGTCCAGGTCCTGCGAGGCGTGTGCGGAGAAGAGGCGCAGGGTGTTGACGGTGCGGCCGCCGTAGCCGGGGATGAGCATGTCGTAGGGCACGCCGACGACGACTTTCCAATCCAGCCACATCGGGTTGTACCCGCCGGTCCGGTCGCGGGCGTCCTCGATGCGGCCGTACAGGGGGATGACGACGGCGTCCTGTTCCCGCTCGATCTCCCACGGGGTGTAATAGGTGCGCCAGTTGTCGGCCTTTTCTACCTGCTCGCCATTGTGGATTTCTTGACGAAACAGACCGTATTCGTAGTTGATGCCGTAGCCGAAGCCCGGCATTCCGAGGGTGGCCAGCGAATCGAGGAAGCAGGCGGCAAGCCGGCCCAGGCCGCCGTTGCCAAGGGCGGCGTCCGGCTCGCTCTCATCGAGGTCGCCCAGCGACGCGCCCATCTGACCGAGCAGAGCGCGTGCCGGCTCCAGCAGGCCGGCGTTGACCACGTTGTTGACGAGCGAGCGCCCCATGAGAAACTCCATCGACAGGTAATAGAGGCGCTTGGCGTCGGCCTGGCGGTAGCGGTGCTCCGTCTGGATCATGTGCTCGATCATGCGGTCGCGCACGGACAGCGCCAGAGCCAGGAACCGCTCGCGCGGCGACAGGGCGTCCGCGGTCGAGCCCAAAGAAAAGCTGATGTGGCGGAGAACGGCCTGATGGAGACGGTCGCGTTCGGCGTCAAACGGCATGGCGGTTCCTCGGGAGGACGTTGCGGCGACTTCTCCGGGAGTTATAGGCGCCCACCGCCCGGCCGCCCGCGCGGGCGCTCAATCCGATGGCGGTTTTCCGTCCCCGTTCGGCTGCGGTTTGGCGTCGCGGACGTAGTGATCGAACCATTCGAGATTGCGATTGATGGCATCCAGCATCAGCCGCGGCTCCTCGATGCCGTGATGCGTCCGCGGATAAATGACCATTTTCGTGGTGCATCCCTGCCGCTTGAGCGCGTTGTACAGCTCCTCTCCCTGCGACAGGGGTACGCGCTCGTCCAGCTCGCCGTGCATCAGGAGGGTCGGCGTGGTCGCGCCCTTGACGTGAAAAATCGGCGAATGTTCCTGGTAGACCTCCGGCTTGTCCCAGAACTCGCCGCCGAAGTAGTCGGGCAGGAAATCGGGGATGTCGGCCGTGCCGGTGAAGGCGGCGAGGTCCGTCACGGCGCCGCCGGCGGAAGCGGCCTTGAAACGGTGCGTGTGGGTGATGGTCCACGAGGTCATGAAGCCGCCGTAGCTCCAGCCCATGACGCCCAGGCGGTCGGGGTCGGCGACGCCCTCATCGATGAGGTAATCGACGCCGGCCATGATGTCCTGGTAATCGCCGCCGCCCCAGTCGCCGTAATTGGCGTAGCGGAATTTCTTGCCGTAGCCGGTGCTGCCGCGCGGGTTGGGTCGCAGGACGAGATAGCCGTGCGAGGCGAACGCGGCGACGGGGTAATAGGTCGGCGTGCCGTCGAAGGTCTGCATGAAGGCCCCCATCGGCCCGCCGTGGATGATAAGGAGAAGGGGATAGCGCTTGCTTTTCTCATAGCCGACGGGGTAGGTCAGCAGACCCTCGATTTCCTGGCTGTCCTTTGACTTCCAGTTTATGACTTCCGTGCGGCCGCGCGCGACGTTTCGCAGGCCCCGATTGACCTGGCTAATTGGCGACGGCTTGAAATCGTCCACCGAAGCGACGAACGCCTCGGCCGGCCGATCAAGCCTTTCCCAGGCGAAGCCCAGGTGCGTGCGGGTGGCGTTGAGGAAGACGCCGCCGGCGGACATGCCCTCTTGCCGGCTGACTTCCGCCGGCGCCCCACCGTCCACGGGCAGCGCGAGCAACCGCAAATTGGTGTGATTGGCTTCCGTGAAATAGATCTTCTTGCCGTCGGCCGACCAGCCGACCAGCTCGGAATAGCGGCCCCAGCCGTCCGACGTTTCCGCCAGTGGCCGGGTTTGCTCGCCGTTCGCTTGGACGACATAGGGCCGGCTGTTTTGCGCCCAGTGCGGCGGGTCGTCGCTGGCGACGTAGGCGATCGACTGGCCGTCCGGGGAATAAAGCGGCGTCGTCTCGGCGGCGGCGGTGTGGGCCAGGAGCCGCACGGCGCCCGTGCCCGCGTCGAGCAGCGCCAGGTCGGCGCTGGGCCAGTCGTTGGGAGCGGCGCTGCGGGCCATCGAAGCGACGATCGTCTTGCCGTCCGGCGACCAGTCGAACGGCGCCCGGCCCGGTTTGGCGTCCTCTGTGAAGAGGCTGACGTCCCCATGGGTCAGCTGGAGGACGTTGTGCTGCAGCATCGGCGGATCCGTAAAGGAGACGAGGTAAAGGCGGCTCATTTTCGGATGCTCGTCCACGACCCGCGCGTCGTTCTTCTCATGAGCCGCCTTGTCCTCTGCGGCGGTGGGGCCGTCCAGAGCCGAGAAGGCCAGATACTTGCCGTCGGGCGACCACTTGAAGCTGCCGACGCCGGTTTTCATGTCCGTGATCGGTCGGGCCTCGCCGCCGTCGGGCCGAATCGCCCACAGGTTCTTCTTTCCGGAGCGGCTGGAGACGAAGGCGATCCACCGGCCGTCCGGCGACCACTGCGGATCGTCATTGCTGCTGTCGCCCTCCGTGAGCTGCGCGTCGCCGCTGTCCCGATGCAGAAACAGTTGCGTCCGGTAATCGCTTTTTGCCCCATCCATGACGGCCTCGCGCACCGTGTAGACGACCTGCTTGCCGTCCGGCGAAACCTGGACGCTGCCGATCCGCTTCACTTTCAGGATCAGGTCCGGCGTCCAGCTGGCGGTTGTCTTTGGCTCCGCCGCATGGAGGCGACCGGTCGATGCGGCGACGACGAACAGAGCGATCGCCAACAACAGCAGCTTTTCGACGCCGTTTCGCATGGTCGGTCCTTTCCTCGCTAGGGGTGAGCCGCGGATGACCCGAAGCTACCTGCCGACGCGCGCGGGAGCAAGCGAATTCCGTGTCGCCCCCGCCGTCGATTGTCCATTTACACCAATGAAGGGATGACGCAGCGGCCGCAATCGGGTAGTTATGGAAGGCGGCGGTCGTCGTCTCTTTACCGACCTGATCGGCCTCATTCCACCGCATCTCCAAGAGGAGGGCCTGTCATGCGATCGCGTTTCGGCTGGCTGAAACTCGGAGGCGTTCTTGGCGCCGGCGCCTTGGCCTCCGCCGTCTGGGTGGGAGTCTCCGCCGGGACCGGCCGGGCTGTGGCCGCGCCCGCCGCGCAGGCCGCCGCCGACGATTTGGAGCAGGCCCTGCAAAAGGCCCGCGTCAACGGCAAGTACCGGATGCTGCTCCGCCAATTCAAGGCGGAAGGGGACGTGGCGACCTACACCACGTTCAAGGACCTCGGCTACCGAAACACGCCGGAGTACGCCGATCAGAAGGATCTGCCGGCCGGCTACTGGGTTTATGAGGCCCCGTACTGGTACATCTGGCGCGATCTGACGTCGGTGGTGCGGCCGAAGCGCGATTGGGGACCGGAGCAGGCGACCGGCGAGCCGGACACCAACATGGCCGGCGACATCGTCACCGCCTGGGCCTCCGCCAGCCAGGACGACCGCGAAGAATGGCTCATGCTTGAATATGAAGACATGATCCAGCCGAGCGCCGTTCTCGTTTACGAAACCTTCAACCCCGGCGCTCTGTATCGCGTCACGGCCTTCAAGACGAACGGCGAGGAAGTGGAGCTGTGGAAGGGCAAGGACCCCACGCCGACAGAGTCCGGCATGGGCGTCTCGGAGATTCCGGTGAAGGCCACATTCAAAACAAACCGTATCAAGCTCTATATCGACAGCCCCAGCGTGCCCGGCTGGAATGAAATCGATGCGGTGGGCGTCCGCGACAAGAACAAGAAGATGCACTGGGCCGTCGCGGCCGATGCCAGCACAACCTACGCAGCGCCTTACCCGCCGGACGGGGTGGAGGCGACGACGCTGGCCGTCCCAAATCCGGCCGCCTTTGCTGAGCTGCGCGCCCAGGATCTGGCTAAGCTGCAGGCCGCGGAGGAGCGCATTCAGAAGCTGGAAGACGAAGTCCAGGCGCTCAAGAACGCCGTGGAAGAGCTGAAAAAGAACAAGAACAAGGACAAGTGACCCGCTCCTCCCTGGTTCCCACGCTCTGCGTGGGAACCCACATCGGGACGCTCCGCGTCCCGGCCATCCAGTCGATCCCGGACACGGGACGCAGAGCGTCCCGCCACGTGCGCCCACGCAGAGGGTGGGCGCCAGGAGGTTGAAATGACGACCTGCTCCCGGTTGGGTCTTTGTCTCCTCTTGCTGCCGTTGGCGGCCCCGGCGTTGGCCGAGCCGCCGCAGAAGAACCAGGACGCTGACGCCCTAGCGGCGCGCGTGGATCAGCTCTTCGCCGCCCGTTGGGACGCCAACAAGGTGAAGCCGGCCCCCATTGCCGACGACGCCGAGTTCATGCGCCGCCTCTACCTTGACCTGGCCGGGACCATTCCGCCTGTGTCCGATGTCCGCGCCTTCCTGGCCGACACGTCGCCGGACAAGCGCCGCAAACTGATCGACAAGCTGCTCAATAGCCCCGATTACGTCAATCACTTCGCCGACGTTTGGACGGCGACCTGGATGCCCGACCTGTCCGACCCGCAGTTCATCGGGCTGCAGGACAATTTCAAGGTGTGGCTGCTCGCCCGCCTGCGCGAGAACGCCAGCTATGACAGCATGGCGCGAGAAATTCTGACGAGCGCCGCGCCGCAGCCGGTGGGACGGCCGGACGGCCTGGAGACCGTTCAGCCCAACGGCGGCGTTTCGCCGGCTGCTTTCTACATCGCCTATGAGAACAAGCCGGAGAAGCTGGCCGGCGCCACGTCGCGGCTGTTCCTAGCGGTGCGATTGGAGTGCGCCCAGTGCCACGACAGCAAATTCGATACGTGGACGCGCAAGCAGTTCTGGCAATACGCCGCCTTTTTTGGCGCCGGCGCCGGGCGCAACAGCAAGCCGTCCATCGTCATCCCCAGCCTCGGTACCGTCGTCGAGGCCCGCTTCCCTGACGGTACGGACCCGAAATTCACCAACGGCGCCAGCCCGCGCACCGTGCTGGCCGATTGGGCGGTTTCGCCGGACAACAAGTATTTCGCCCGCGCCGGCGTCAACCGCGTTTGGTCGCTGTTCTTCGGGGTCGGCCTCGTGGAGCCGGTGGATGATTTGACCCGCGACAAGGAGAAAAATGAAGTGCTGGACGAGCTGGCTCGGCAGTTCGCCGATCATCATTTTGATCTCAAATTCCTGATACGCGCCATCGTCAGCACGCGAGCCTACCAGCTGACGAGCCGGCAAACGGACCCCAGCCAGGACGATCCACGGTTCTTCGCCCGCATGGCGGTCAAGGCGCTTTCGACCGAGCAGGTGATCGCCAGCCTGAAAGAGGCGACCCATCTGAAATTCGACTCGCCGGCGCCGTTCGTCCTGCGGTCCGAACTCGGCGGCAGTTTCGCCCGTCAGCCGAACAAGCCGACGGAGTTTCAGACCTCAATCCCGCAGGCGCTGGCCCTGATGAACGGCAAGTTCGTCGACGACTCCACGGCCGTGGAGGGCAGCGCCCTGCTCGCCTCCGCCCGCGCGCCGTTCTTCGGCGATGCGAAGAGCCGCGTCGAGCTGCTGTACCTGGCAGCGCTGAGCCGCAAGCCGACCGACGCGGAAAGCGCCAAGCTGGTCGCCTACGTCGATAAGGGCGGACCCAGCGGCGATCCGAACCTGGCGCTGGCCGACGTCTTCTGGGCGCTACTCAACAGCAGTGAATTTGTGTTCAACCACTGATGGTGCAAAAAGTAATTCGCCACAGAGCCACAGAGAACACAGAGAAAAGCAGTTCTTTCTCTTCTCTGTGACTCTGTGGTGAATCTTCTTGCAACTAACGGAGTACCCGCACATGCCGCTTTCTGACCGTGGTCCGCAACTGTCGCGCCGCGACTGGCTGAAGCTGTCGGCCGCCGGCGTCGTGAGCTATTCGCTGTCCCGCTGGATGCCGCTCTTGGCCGCCGACGCGGCGAACAATCCGGCCCGCAAGCGCTCGTGCATCCTCCTTTGGATGGACGGCGGCCCCAGCCAGATGGACACCTTTGACCTAAAGCCGGGCACGGCCAACGGCGGTCCGTACCAGGAGATCGACACCGCCGTTCCGGGAATCCGCATCAGCGAGCATTTCCCGAAAATCGCCCAATTCACCGACCGCATGGCGATCATTCGCTCCATGACCACCAAGGAAGGCGAGCACCAGCGGGCCCATCAGCTGATGCACACCGGCACGCTGGCCCAGGACGGCATCCAGTACCCGGCCCTCGGCTCGCTGATCTGCAACGAGCTTTTCGACCGCGACGCCGTGCTGCCCGGCTATGTCAGTGTGGCGCCAGACCGCGCGGTCAGCCCGACCGCTCACAGCCCCGGCTTCCTGGGGCCGAACTTCGCCCCGCTGGTCGTCGGCGACGGCGGCGTAGCGACGCTGCGGCCGGGCCAGGGCGCCGAGCGCTCGCTCCGCGTGCAGAACCTGGAGCCGCCGCACGACGTGCCGCCGCAGCACCTCGAAGCCCGCGTTGGCCTCCTCGAAGATATGGAACGCGACTTCACGGCGAGCCGTCCCGGCGCGGCTGGCCTGAGCCACCAGACGGCTTACGACCGGGCCGTCCGGCTCATGCGCAGCGACGCCGGCCGGGCGTTCGAGCTGGAAGAGGAAAAGGATTCGGTGCGCGACGCCTATGGCCGGAGCCTATTCGGGCAGGGCTGTCTCCTGGCCCGGCGCCTGGTGGAGCGCGGCGTGCCGTTTATTGAAGTGTCGCTCGGC
>DATKHW010000617.1:0-3226 GCA_035546275.1 Gemmataceae bacterium | reverse complement strand
CGGCCTTGTTCGTAGTTCCGCCTTCAGGCGGTCTTGTCGGTCCCGAACCGCCTGAAGGCGGAACTACGAGCGCCATCCCGTCGCTTGTGGGGCGGCCGTCTCACGCCTTCTGCAATTCCGCCACCAGCGCCCGCAGGAACGGCTCGGCGTCGGTGACGACGCCGACCGTCTGGATGCTGCCGCGGTCGGTCAGCTTGGTCACGGTGGCCGGGTTGATGTCCACGCACGCCACCCGCACCCACGCCGGCAGTAAATTGCCGGTCGCAATCGAGTGCAGCATCGTCGCCGTCATCAGGCAGAACCCCACGCCGTGAATCAGCTCCCGCATCTTTTTTTGCGCGTCCAGAATGTCCGTAATGACCTCCGGCAGCGGCCCGTCGTCGCGGATGCTGCCGGCCAAGACGAACGGAATGTCGTGCTTGACGCATTCGTACATGATGCCGCTTTTCAGGACGCCGCGTTCCACGGCGGAGCGGATGCTGCCGAGCCGGCGGATGGTGTTGATGGATCGCAAATGGTGCTCATGGCCTTCTTCGGTCGGCAGGCCCTGGTCCTGCGAGACGCCGAGGCTGGTGCCGTAAAGGTCCAGCTCGATGTCGTGCGTGGCCAGCGCGTTGCCGGCGAACAGCACGTCGAGATAGCCGCCGCGGATCAGGCGCGCGACGTGGTCCCGGCCGCCGGTGTGAACGACGGCGGGGCCCAGGACCGCCAGGATCTTTTCGCCGGCCTCACGGGTCCGGCGCATGGCGGCGGCGATCTCGCGGACGGTGACGCCCTTGGGTTTTTCGCTGGAAACGGGGCTGGCCATGAACTCGAACAGGCTCTGCCGGGCGGTCTGCTCGGCGGGGAAGACGCGCAGCCCCTGCCGGCCGACGACGATGCAGTCGCCCTTGCGCACGTCGGTCATCGGCAAGCATCGAGCGGCGTCGCCTTCGGGATCGACGAGGATGCCGCAGTCCATCTCCTGGTCTTCCACGTCCACCCATTCGCCGTGCAGGCGGACCTGGGTGCGGTAGTTGGTGGTGCTGTAAAAACCTTCCGGGAAGGCGCCGTCCATGTCGGCGGAGACGGTGACGCAGTCCTGCGGGGCGACCGGCACGGCGCCGTGGTCGTGGATGGCGTTGAGGACTTCGCGGAGCTGTTCCGGGGTGGAAGCACGAACCTCGATGCGGGCGTGGCTGGGGTCTTCCTGGCGCTGGCCGACGCGGATGTCCTTGATGGTGTAGGAGCCGCCGCGGGTGAGGATCTCGTCCAGCACCTTGGGCAGCAGGAGTGAGTCGATGATGTGGCCGTGGATCTCGACTTCCTCGACGAAGCCGGGGGATCGCCCAGCCGGAAGGGTCGCCGTCATGACGCAGTCTCCGGGGACAGGGATGCTCCGCTGTCATTGTCCCCGAAGGAGCGGCCGCGGTCTACGGCAGACGGGGCGGGGAACCGCAGGGTGGGTCGAGCGGCAGCGAGACCCACCCTGCAGGCTTAATTCCCCCGATTGCCCCCCTGCTTGAACACGGCGGGGCTGATCGTGAACGGGATGAGCTGGACGGAGCCGTCGCACATCAGCATGTTCACCCCTCCGGTATGGGCGCTGCCGAAGGCGAACGTGTTGGCGTAGTTGAGCGTGTCGTGGAGGGGAGCGTAGTCGCTGGAGCGCGAGTTGTCGTTGTCCATGCCGACGTACATGTTCTCATTGTCGCCGGCGTCGGCGCCGTTGGCGTAGGAGCTGGGATTGAGGTACTTTTCGCCGGCCAAATAGGTGTTGCTGGTGCCGTTGCGGACGTTGGCCAGCGGGATCGTGCTGCGCTGGAAGCTGACGCCGGTGAAGCCGCTCGTGTCGGGCCAGCCGTAGCCGGGGCTGAGGCCCGTGGCCAAATCGGGAGGACCGCCGAAGATTTCCACGGCGGCCTGGTCCCCGGCGTTGCAGGCGTAGTCGCTGCGGGCGACGCTGGGGACGTAGACGCCGCCGTAATTGTAATAGGTGATGCCGTTGGGATAGGGGCCGCCGGTCCGCCGGCTCGGGCAGTTGTAGAGCGTCATGGGAGTCGCAATCATCTGCTGGAGGCCGCCCGAGGTGTTGGACTGGTTCGCCAGGCTTTGCTGCTCCATGTAGGGCAGGGTCTGGTAGAGCCAACCGCCGGGCTGGTTCGGCCCCGACGGTTCGCTGGGCTGTCCGATCCAGTTCCAGCCCCAGCCGTTGGAAGGCAGAAAGCCATTGACGTCGTTGTAGGTATGCGCGGCCAGGCCGAGCTGTTTGAGGTTGTTCATGCATTTGATGCGAGCGGCGGCCTCGCGCACCTTCTGAACGGCGGGGAGCAGCAGGCCGATGAGGATGGCGATGATCGCAATCACCACCAATAGCTCAATCAGCGTGAAGCCGCGCCGCCGCCCCGCCAGGCGGGGGGATGGAGTAACGATTTGCACCATAGCGGCTCTCCTTACGGGGCCGAGACGAGAGCGAAGTCGCAGGAGCCTCTCGCGTCCGGCCCCAACTCGATTCCCAGTTGGGTCGCCGTGTTGTAACGGGCGGGCAGGGTTTCCTTGCCCGCGCTGTCCTTTTTCGAGATGCGCACGCGGTAGACGCCGAGGTTGCAGCCCGGCAGCGGGGCGCCGTCCGTCTGCATCACGGCCGCGCCGTGGTCGTCGGTGGTCCCGTGGGCCGGCTTGACCACGTCCGCCAGGAACGACTCCGGCTCGAACTGGACGTCCGCCCCGATCAGCGACGATCCGTTGAGCGTCACCGTGCAGACGGTGTTCATGAGGCCGATCGGGACGCCCTTGTAGGGCGCCAGGCCCGCTTCCAGCTCCGCCCGGCTCAGCCGCCCGTCGCGGTCCGCGTCGTACCGCGGCAGGCAGCTCTTCAGGCCCGGACACGCATCCAGCTCATGGGCGTCGAGGTAGCCGTCCTTGTTCGAGTCGTAATCGGCCATGGCCCGCGCGGCGGCGGCCGCGGGGTTGATGCGCGACGGCGCGATCGCTCCGCCGCAGCCGCCCGCCAGCGCCGACGGCAGGACCAGGAGCGCGGCGAGAACTCGTTTGTTCATGAGGCGCTCCCGGGTCCGCCCCGACGGCTGTTCCGGCGCCGGAACAGGAACGCTTATGAGCTGGATCGTAAAAGGATTGTAGCCGGCCTGCGCGGGCGGGGAAAGGAAAATGTCGGGGGCGTTGCGGAAAAGGCGAGCGGCCGGGGTGAGCCGGCTGATGAATCGATTCATCAGCCGGCTCACCCCGG
>DATKHW010000616.1:0-5874 GCA_035546275.1 Gemmataceae bacterium | reverse complement strand
GCACACGCCGGCCTACGACTGCCGGAACACCCAGACGGAACTGGCTGGCTCGGGCGTGGAGTTCACGCCGATCGGCGCCGAGCAGGTGCGGGCGTCGCTGGCGTTCTATCGCCGGGCCAATCTGCTGCCGCCGGCGGCCGCCGCCCGGCGCGTCGGCAACGCCGGGCCGGCCGGCGAATTGCCGTACGGACCGGCGGCTGCGTTGTCTCGTGCATGAAAGTCTGTTCGGCTCTATTGAAAATCTTGGCGAGCGGGGGGCGTAAGCCCCCTGATTGATCGCTCCAGCGGGGGGCGTAAGCCCCCTGATTGATCGCTCCATCAGGGGGCTTACGCCCCCCGCTCGCCAGGGTGCGGCAGGTTTTCAACCGAGCAGACTCCGAGCTGCATCACTTGGCGGCGGCCTTCTGCACGGCCGCATCCACGTCGACCCAGAGCCGGCGCCAGGCGTCTTGCTCTTCCGACGGCAGCTTGGCCAGGGCGTCGGCGTCGCGCACGCCGGCCAGGTCGGGGTTCTGTATCCAGTTTTGGAGCGCCTTCGCCGCTGCGGTTCGGTCCTGCGTCTCGCCATCGTCGATCTTCCTTGTCCACAGCGCGAGGTCGGCCCGCAACCATTCCAGCGATTGGCTGCGCCAACGGTTTCGGTCCTCGGCGTCGGTCGAGGCGGCGTCCACGCCCAAGCCGCAGGCGGCTCGGGCCGCGCTGCACGCGGCGTCGTACCGGTACCGGGCGCTCAGGTTGTCCGCCAGCGCCGACTCCCTGGCAAAGGCTTCGGCATAGAGCTGCGCCGCGCCGGCGTTCAGTCGCTTGGACTCGCAAATCTCGACGCCGTGAAGTGCGACGGCGGCCGAGGCCGGCTCCGCGTCGCCGTGCAAGAGCATGGAAAGCACAGCCTCCAAACGGGCCAGTTCCTCGGCCTCGCGCACCCATTTCTCGGAGGGATAACGCCATGCGGGGTTCTGGGATCCGAGCTGGTGGCCGCTGCGGTAGGCGGCGAGAGACTCGGCGAACCGGCCCTGCGCGCGCAGAACCTGGCCAAGGTTGCAATGAGCTTCAGCGTAGTCGGGCTTCAACTCAATCGTGGTACGGTACTCGGCGGCCGCCTCGTCCAGTCGGCGTCTTATCTTGAGATCCTTGCCGAGGGAGAAGTGTGCGTCGGCGTTATCGGGCTTCAGTTCGATCACCTTGCTGTACTCATTGATTGCTTCATCCAGCTGGTTTTTCGCGTCGAGCGCCTGGGCGAGGTTGACGTGCGGAGCAAGAAAGTCGGGCTTTAATTCTATTGCCTTGCGGTACTCGGCGATCTCTTCATCCGACAGGCCTTTGCCGCGCAGGGCAAAGCCGAGGTTTGCGTGGGCGTATGCGAAATTGGGCTTGAGCTCGATCGCCTTGCGCAGCTCGGCGATCCCTTCATCCAGCCGGCCCTTGGCGCACAATGCCAAGCCAAGGTTATGGTGAGCCTTCGCCAGATCGGGTTGCAGTGCGATCGCCTTGCGGAGTTCGGCAATCGCCTCGTCCAGTTGATGCTTGTCGCGAATCACGTTGCCGAGCCGGTTATGAGTCTCGGCGGACTCGGGCGCCAGCGCGATCGCCTTGCGGTACTCGGCGATCGCCATGTCGGTCAGGCCCTTGGCGTGAAGGGCGGCGCCGAGGTCTGAATGGGCCGCGGCGAAGTCGGGCTTCAGTTCGACGGCTTTTCGAAGTTCGACGAGAGCCTCGTCAAACTGAAGCTTGGCGTAGAGACCGGCGCCGAGGGCGCCGTGGGCCGAAGCAAGGTCGGGCCTGAGCTGGATCGTCTGACGTAGTTGGGTGATCGCATCGTCTACGTTAGCCGAGTCCAGGAACTTCGGGGCGGGGCTGGCCTGTTTTTCAGTCGAATCGGTCGTTATTTCTATCAGTGTTCTCCACTCTGCGACAGCCTCCTCAAACTGGCCCTTTGTCGCGAGAAGTTCGCCCAGCTTGTTGTGGGCGCCGGTGTTCCCCGGAGCCAAATCGATGACGGTGCGGTACTCCGTTATCGCTTCGTCGAGGCGGCCCTTGGCTCGCAGGGCAATAGCAAGGTAAAAGTGGGCCGGGACGAAGTCCGGCTTCAGGCCGGCCGCCTTGCGGCACTCCGCCGTCGCCTCGTCGAGCCGGCCCGTGAGGACCAGCGCATTAGCGAGGTGCAAATGCGCGAGGTGCGAATAGGCATGTTTATCGCCTGGCTGCAACTCGATTGCCCTGCGGTATTCGGTGATCGCCTCGTCCGGCCGGCCGTTGGCGCTGAGGGCGTCCCCGAGGCTTATGTGGGCCGGGACGAGATCGGGCCGTATTTCGACGGCTCTCCGCAGTTGCACAATCGCCTCATCCACGTGACCCTGGTGATAAAAGGCCTCGCCCAAGAGGCCGTGGGTGGGGGCGCTATCAGGCCGCACCATGAGCGCCGCCGTCAAATAGCGAATCGCCTCATCCGGGTGCGTGTTAAAGGCGGAAACGCCCAAGGTCAGGGCAATCCAGAAATCGCCTGGGCGTTTTTCATTCGTTTCCTCGAGGAGCCGCCCGGCCTGCGCCGAGCCGCCTGCAGCCACTATTTGTCGGCTCAGCATGAGCAGGGTCGCCGGCGACACTGTCCTGGCATCCGTACCGCTGACCAACTTTTGTAGTTCATCCCAGTCCTTCTTCTCTAACAGGACTCTACACCGGTTGCGGAAGGATGCGGGGTCCGGGTCGGGAACCTGGAGAATGGCGCGTATCCGGTCCGCGTCGGCCTTGTTCGGCGTGTGCGCGGCCCAGTCGTCAAGCGCGGCCAGCATCTCCTCCCGAATGCCTCGGTGGTTGATTCGGGCGGCTGCGTCCTCGGGTCCCAGAGCGTCCCAATCCTTGTCGTCCTGACGGAACGCAGCTCCGTAAAGTTTCGCCGTCCCGGCAGGGTCGAACATGAATTCGCCGCCGAGCGCATCCTGAATGCGGGCCTCCTCCAACGCCCCGACCATGCGCCGGTCCCGTTCCGCCGCTCCCAGATCCGCCCGCAATGAAGCAGCCCGCCCCTTCAGTCGTCCCGTATCATCCACCCCGCTGTTCAGCACGCCCTCGGCCCGTTTAACCGCCGACAGCGCCTCCGTCAACGCCGCCTCCCAGCGCACCGGGTCGTTGTGCAGGCCGGCCGCCTCCCGGCTCTTGCTCTCCGCCTCCTCCAACGCCGCCGTCACATCCCGCTCCGTATCTGCCGCCTGACGCGCATGGTCCGCCGCCCGCACCGACTTGTCGTGCTGATACCACAACGCCGCCGCCCCCGCCCCGCTCACCGCCAGCAGCACCGTCGCTGCCAGCGCCACCGTCAGCCGACGCCGCTTGCGTTCCTCCAGCGCCCGCCCCTGGGCCGCCTCCCGCGCCTTGCGCTCCTGCTCCGCCGTCGCCCGCGCCTCGACGGCCCGCGCCTCCTCCGCCGCCCGCGCCAGCTCCGCCTGACGCAACCGCTCGGCCACGGCGCTCTGATACGCCGCCATCTCCTCCGCCACGTGTCCGGCGTCGCGCGGTCGGTCCCACGGCTCCGCCGCCAAACAGCGCTTCGCCAACGCGACCAATTCGCCGTCCGCGCCGCAGCCGTCCAGCCGGGCGAAGGCGTCCTCCAGCTGGCCCAGCTGCGACCGCCGCGCCGCCTCCGGTCCCTTGCCCGCGAACGGCGGCCGGCCCGTCAGAATCTCGCACAGGATGGCGCCGAGGCCGAACACGTCGGATCGCTCATCGACGAGGTCCACATCGCCCCGCGCCTGCTCCGGCGCCATGTAGGCCGGCGTCCCCAGCAGCGTCCCCGCTTGCGTGTCCGAGCCGACGCCCGGCGTTCCCGGCTTCTCGCTGCGCGCGGTGCGGATCACACTGACCACCGGCTTCACCTCGTCCGCCGCACCGCCCTGGCGCAGCACCTTGGCCAGGCCCCAGTCCATCACCTGAACCTCGCCATACGCCCCCACCATCACATTGGTCGGCTTCAGGTCCCGATGGATGACGCCGCGGGCGTGGGCATAGGCCAATGTCTGGCAGACCTGCACGAAGACGCCGAGGTGCTTGGCCCGCTCCTCGCTCGGTTCCTTCCGCGCCGTCAGCAGGGCGGCCAGCGTCTTGCCCTTGACCAGCTTCATCGTGAAGTACGGCCGGCGGTCGGCGAAGACGCCCAGCTCGTACACCGGCACGATGCCCGGGTGCTGCAACTGCCCCGCGATCTGCGCCTCCTCGACGAAGCGCTGGGCCAGCTCCGTCTTGCCCTGATGCGTTTCCAGCAGGACCTTGACGGCCACGTCGCGGCCGAGGTCCACGTCGCGGCCCTTGAGGATCGCCCCCATGCCGCCGCGGGCGATCTCGCCGAGAAGCTGCAGGCGCCGAGCGCCCCTCACCCCTTTCCCCTCTCCCCCAGGGGGAGAGGGGAAAGGGGTGAGGGGCGCAGCTGGCGGCATCGCCGGCGAGTCGGGCAGGTTGACCGGCGTGACCGGCTCGGCTTCCGGCTCGCGGAGGTGGACGCGTGGGATGGAGGGCAGGTCGCCTTCCAGCGCGGCCAGCACACTGGAGCCGGCCGGGATCGGCGGGCCGGAGTCCGGACCGAACGCGGCCTGGAGTCCGGCGTCGAGCAGCGGGTCGTCCGACGGCTGATAGGCGCCGGTGGGGTCCGACGGCGGCGGCTGGGTCATGGCGTCTCCTCGGCTGGAAACGGAGGGGTGCGCAGGGGCGTCTATTCCAGGTTCGCACGAGGCCGCGTTTTCGCGGAAGGATTTTCGGAATTTTATTCAACCGAGCAGAGACAGGAGACCCACGCACTCCTGCTCGACCGCCGCGGCGGAAGCGGGGT
This sequence comes from Gemmataceae bacterium, assembly GCA_035546275.1. Lineage (GTDB taxonomy): Bacteria > Planctomycetota > Planctomycetia > Gemmatales > Gemmataceae > UBA4732. The sequence continues at coordinate 1,058 of DATKHW010000616.1, read as the reverse complement.
GATGGAACGCCACGACTTCAACCAAGGCCGCCTTGAACTCCTGCCGGGCCTGGGCGTACTGGTGGTGCAGCACGGCGGGGTCGGCGTTCCAGCGGTCGGCGATCTGGCGGATGGGCAGGCCGTCGTGGAAGCGCAGCCGCAGCAGCTCGACGCGCCGCTGGGCCGCCTCGCCGGCCGAACGGGCCTTCGCTTCCATGAGCTGGGCCGCCTCGCGCAGCAACGCCCTGGCCCAGGCCCGGTCGAAGATGCGCGACAGGCTCTCCTCCGGATCGGGAACGTCGTCGAACGCGCGGCCGTTCGCCGCCTGCTCCGGCCGCCGGGCGCGTTGCCGTTCGACCCGCAGGGCCACATGGCGCACCACGCCGTAAAGGAAAGGCCGGAAGTCGCGGCCGAGGTCCGCACGGTCGAGGGCGCCGGCCGGCTTGAAGCACTCGACGAAAACCTCCTGCACGGCGTCGTCGAGGTCGCGCAAATGGGGCGAGCCGCGCCACCGGGAGGCAAGATAGGCGCGGACGACTGGCTCATAGCGGCGGGCGAAGGCGTCGCGCTCGGCGGCGCCGCCGGCCGCGGCCGCGCGGATCACCGTCCAGCAAGTGGATTCCGGAGTCGCCATGAGGTCCGCCCCCGTAAGTTGCGTCTCCGTTGGGGTCGGTGTGGCCGGGGCTGAGTCCTCGAAGCCCCGGCACAACCCTGGAAAACCATGCCGGGGCTTCGAGGACACACCCCGGCCACCCTAGGCGCCAGCAACATGAGACGCTACCGTCCCGCACCCCTGGTCGATTCCGCCGGCGTCGCTTCACCTTCCCCCACCAGCGCCGGCCCCTTCGTCGCTCCAAAGCCCACGTTTGACTCGGAGGTGCAGTGCAGCTCGTCCCCGGCGAACTTCGGCTGAACCGTGACGATGAATCGTGCAGCTGTCGCTGCAAGACGGTTCCCTGGGGCAGGCGTTCCACATCACGCCGCCGCCGGAGCACGACATCGCGCTGGGCGACCTGTTCCGGATGATCCGCCGTCAGGGCTACGCGCTGGCCGAGGTTTCGTACAAGAAGTGGCTGGCG
>DATKHW010000615.1:0-3060 GCA_035546275.1 Gemmataceae bacterium | reverse complement strand
TGGGATTCCTGGCCGCCAAACCGACCAAGGAAGAAAAGATCGGCGACCACATGATCTACACCCTTGAAGACCGCGCGATCTATTTGCTCGACGACCGCACTGTTGCGACGGGAAGTCCGGATTGGGTCCGGGCGCTGGCCAAGCGCGGCGGCCCGGCCGCCGCGGGCCCGCTGACGCCGGCGCTGCGTACGGGCGCCGAAAAGCACCTTGTGCTGGCGGCGTGGGACGCCGCGGCGGCTGCCGCAGGGACGGAACCGCCGTTCCCTGAATTCGCCCCGCTGATGAAGGCGCAGCTGGCCGTGCTGACCGCCGACTTGAAGGGCCAGGAGGCGACCGGGGAGTTGCGCCTTAACTTCGCCACCGAGGCGGAAGCCAAGGCCGGCAAGAAGGGCGTCCAGGACACGCGCGACAAGGTTTTGGAACTTGTCGGCTGGCTCAAGGATCACGTGGCCGATCCGAACAAAGACATGATCCAGGCGTCGCTCGCCGACATCGAGACGAGCCTGAAGGCCCTCGACGTGATGCAGGACGGTACAACGGTCAAGGCGGCGTTGAAAATGAAAATCGACCCCGCCGTCACGGCGGAGGCGATCCTCAAGCAGTACGAGTCGCAAATCAAAGAAAAGCCCTGAAACGAACATTCCTCGCCCGTTTTCCTTTCGATGCAAGGAGAAAGCCATGAAAAAGGTCGTGATTCGGCAGTGCCCCTCCTGAGGGGGAATCCGTCAACGCGCCGCCCGTGTGGCGGAAGTGCTGAAGACGGAGCCTGACGTTGAAGTGAATCTGGTCGACGGCAAACCGGGAGAATTCACGGTGTCCGTCGGCGACCACGTGGTCGCGAAAAAGAAATGGTTCCTGCTGCCCAGCCCCGAAAAGGTGCGGCAGGCGGTCAAGGCGGAGCCGACGGCCTGAGCGCAAGCGCGCCGCAAACACCGGTCACGCGGACCGAACCGCCTGCCGCCAGTAATGCAGGCTCTGCCGCGTGACTCGGCTCGGATCGGCGACGGCTTCCAGTCGCCGCAGGAACGCCGTCGCCTCGGCTTGCAGTCCGCACATCGTTAGGCACTTCAGGATGCGCGTGATGCGCAGATGATTGTGGTCGTCGGGGAACAGCCATTCCGCCGCCCGCGCGGCGAAATTCGGCGCCTCGACGACTGCCCCGGTTTTCTCGTCCATTTGAAATCCATAAAAGCGCAGCATCACGCGCAGCGATTGCAGCAGGTTGGCCCGGATCGTCTCGTCGGCGCGGAAGCCGGCCAGCGCGGCGGCGTCGAGGATCGGCGCCAAGGCGTTGAACTGGCTGCGCTCTTGCAGCGGGAAGAGCACCTGAATGTAATCGTGCCGCTCCTCCAGCCGGTCGTCGTTCCATTCCCAGATTTCCCGCAGCGTGCGGCCCTGATAGTCCGGGCCTTCGCCGTGGTAAAATGCGACGAGATCCATGACCGATCCCCTTTCGCCGTCAAGGCCGGGCAACCTCCGCCAGCGCGTCCCGCGCGGCCCGGATGGTTTCGTCGATCTCCTCCTCGCCGTGCATCACGGAATTGAACGCCGCCTCGAACTGGCTGCACGGCAGGTAAACGCCGCGGTCCATCATGGCCCAGAAAAAGCGGGCGAATCGGGCCGTGTCGCTCTTCTTCGCCGAGTCGTAATCGGGCACCGGGCCGTCGCTGAAAAACAGCGTCCACATGCTGCCGACGCGGTTGAGGCAATGCGGCACGCCGGCGTCGCGGGCCGCCTGCTTCAGGCCTTCCGCCAGCCGCCCGGCCAGGTACTCCAGCCCCGCATACGGCGGGTGGTCGCGCAGCTCCTGCAACGTCGCCAGGCCGGCCGCCATCGCCACGGGATTGCCGGACAGCGTGCCCGCCTGGAACACCGGCCCCGCCGGCAGCACCTTCTTCATCACGTCCGCCCGACCGCCGAAAGCGCCGACCGGAAAGCCGCCGCCGACGATCTTGCCCAGCACCGTCAAGTCCGGCCGCTGTTTCAGCAGCGCCTGCGCCCCGCCGAACGCCAGACGGAAGCCCGTCATCACCTCGTCGTAGATGAGCAGCGCCCCGTGTTTCTCCGTCAGCCGGCGCAGCTCGGCCACGAACTCCGGCGTCGGCGTCACCAGCCCCATGTTGCCGGCGACCGGCTCGACGATGACGCCGGCGATTTCGCCCCCCCTCTGCTTGAATGCATCGGCCAATTGCTGTGCATCGTTGTACGGCAGCGCCAGCGTGTCCGCAGTGCAGCCCTTGGGCACGCCGGGACTGGTCGGCACGCCGAGCGTGGTGGCGCTGGAGCCGGCCGCCACCAGCAGGCTGTCCACGTGGCCGTGGTAGCAGCCGGCGAACTTGACGATCACGTCGCGGCCGGTGAAACCGCGGGCCAGGCGGATGGCGCTCATCGACGCCTCGGTGCCGGAGCTGACCATCCGCACCATTTCGATGGACGGCATCGCCTGGAGAACGAGTTCCGCCAGCGCCGTTTCCGCTTCCGTGGGGGCGCCGAACGAGGCGCCGCGATGCACCGCCTCGTCCACGGCCTTCATCACGCGCGGATGGCAGTGGCCGAGAATAAGCGGGCCCCAGGAACCGATATAATCGAGATATTGATTGCCGTCAATGTCGTAGAGAAACGGCCCTTCGCCGCGAGCGATGAACAACGGCTTGCCGCCGACGGCGCCGAAGGCGCGGGCGGGGCTGTTGACGCCGCCGGGGATGACACGGCAGGCGCGGTCGAAGGCGGCGCGGCTCTTGGGGCGGGTGGTGTCCATGCGCGGGGTTCCGGTGCGGGTGATCGTCACCATTCCATCTTATTCGCACCGCCCCCGCCGAGAAGGAACGCCGCGGCGCGAGACGGCATCGGCCTTTGTTTGCGCTGACCGGCATCGGCGGTGCGCCAGATGGCGCACGGGCTTGGCGCACAGTTAAGTCATTGGCGGATAACATTTTTCCGGACCTTGCGCCATGCGCTAGCGCGGCAAAGCCGCCGAAAACTGAAGCGTTGCCTGCGGTCGCCCCTTCTGTTCTGGACCCCCCGGAACCGAGCCAGGAACTTCGTTGCAAAGGGCCGTTG
>DATKHW010000614.1:0-7282 GCA_035546275.1 Gemmataceae bacterium | reverse complement strand
AAAAAATCGTGTCACGCGCGCCGCACTTATTCTTGCAGTTCTAGCGGGCAGATCTCAGCGAGCAGTCAGCCGCTTCTTCCGAAGCGGCTGAATCCGCCCATCTCGCTTCAACCCGGCGATCGGCTGCCAAACGGAGGATTCCATGCGCTTCGACTATCGCGGTCCGTACACGGCCCAGGTCATCGAGTCCCAGGTGGAGCGGACGCCGGACGCACCGGCCGTCGTCTTCGAGTCGCAAGTGCTGACCTATCGGGAACTGAACGAGCGCGCCAATCGGCTGGCCCATCATCTGCGTCGCCTAGGCGCCGGTCCGGAGGCGTTGGTCGGGGTTTGCCTGGAGCGCTCCGCCGATCTGGTCGTGTCGCTCTTGGCGGCGCTCAAGTCGGGGGCGGCCTACATCCCCCTCGATCCGACCTATCCGCGCGACCGCCTGGCCGTGATGCTCGGCGACGCGCGGCCGGTCACGGTCGTCACGCAGAGCCGCCTTGCCGGCGCCCTGCCGGCCGATGCGCCGGTCTTTTGCCTCGACCAGGATCAGGACAAGATCACGCGCGAAAGTCCGGAGAATCCTATCGTTCCGGTCACGGGCGCCAACCTCGCCTACGTCATTTACACCTCCGGCTCCACCGGCAAGCCGAAGGGGGCGATGAACACCCACGCCGGCCTGCTCAATCGCCTGGAGTGGATGCAGGATGAGTATCGGCTGACGGCCGACGACTGCGTCCTGCAAAAGACGCCCTTCACGTTCGACGTTTCCGTCTGGGAGTTCTTCTGGGCGTTCATGACCGGCGCCCGCCTGGCAGTCGCGCGGCCCGACGGCCACAAGGACGGCGCCTACCTGACGCGGCTGATCGCCGAGCAGAAGGTCACGACGCTGCACTTCGTGCCGTCGATGCTGGAAGTCTTCTTGCAGGAACCGGGGCTGGACGCGTGCCATTGCATTCGGCGGATTATCTGCAGCGGCGAGGCGCTGCCCTATAACGTGCAGCAGCGCTGCTTCGCCCGCCTCTCCGCCGAGCTGCACAACCTCTACGGCCCCACGGAAGCGGCCATTGACGTGACCGCCTGGGCCTGCCGGCGCGACGATCCTCGCACCATCGTGCCGATCGGCTATCCGATCCGCAATGTCCGCATTCATATTCTCGACGAGCGGCTGCAGCCCGTGCCGGCTGGCGAGTCCGGCGAGCTGCACATCGGTGGGATCGCCGTCGGCCGCGGTTATCTCAACCGTCCCGAGCTGACGGCGGAGCGCTTTATCCCCGACCCGTTCGGCGACGACCCGGCGGACCGCCTTTACAAGACCGGCGACCTGGCCCGCTGGCTGCCCGATGGGGCGATCGAGTACCTGGGCCGGCTCGACCATCAAGTCAAGATTCGCGGCTTCCGCATCGAGCTGGGCGAGATCGAGTCGGTGCTGACGGAAGACCCGGCCGTGCGCTCGGCGGTGGTTACAGCCCGCGAGGATCAGCCCGGCGACAAGCGTCTCGTCGCCTACATCGTTCCGGCCGCTTCGACCGACGCCGCGCACCAGGAGCAAGTCGCCCAGTGGCGCGAGGTGTTCGACGAGGCGTATCGCAATTCGACCGACGTGGACCCGACCGCCGACCGCGCCAGCTGGGTCAGCAGCTATACGGGCGAGCCGATCCCGGCCGAGGAGATGCGCGAAGGTCAGGACAATATCGCCGAGCGCATCCTGGCGCTGCGGCCGGCGCGGATTTTGGAGATCGGCTGCGGCAACGGCATGATCCTTTTCCGCGTCGCCCCGCACTGCCGGGCTTACCACGGCTGCGACCTGTCCGGCGAAGCGATCCGCGTGCTGCGGGACCGTCTCAATGCCGCGGGTCCAGCGCTGGCGCACGCCGTCGTTGAGCAGCGCGGCGCCGACGACTTCGAAGGCATCCCCGAGGCGGCGTTCGACGTGGTCGTCATCAACAGCGTCGTGCAACTGTTCCCCGGCGTCGACTATCTGGTCAAGGTCCTTGAGGGAGCGGTGAAACGCCTGGCGCCGGGCGGTGCGATCATTCTCGGCGGCGTGCGCAGTTTGCCGTTGCTCGAAGCCTGCCACGCCTCCATCGAGCTGCACCGCGCGGACGAAAACCAAACCCGCGAAGGGCTGCGTGAGCGCGTCCGCCAGCAGCTGGCGCAGGAGGAGGAGCTGGCGCTCGACCCGGCGTTCTTCCACGCCCTGCGCGAGCATGTGCCGCAGATCACCCACGTGGACGTCCAGCTGGCGCGCGCGACTTACTGGAATGAGCTGACCTGTTTCCGTTACGACGTGGTGCTGCACATCGGCGTCGCCGCTCCGACCCAACGGGATGCCAAATGGGTGGATTGGCAGGCGACGAACCTGAGCTTGCCGGCCATCCGCGAATACCTGAGCCAGGCCCAGCCCGAAGTCCTGGCTCTGCGGGGCGTCCCGAATGCGCGGGTGGCGGGCGAGATGCGGACGCTGGCCTGGCTGGCGGGGGCCGGCGATGCGGCGACCGTGGCTGAGCAGCAGCGGCGGCTGGTCGTCGAACCGTGCCGGGCCGTCGATCCGCAGGACGTGCGCGACCTGGTCGATGGGATGCCCTATGAAGTCGAGGTGCGTCCGTCCGGTTCGGACGCCGGTTGCTTCGACGTGGTCTTCCGCTCTCGTCGCGTCGTCGATGTGGTCGCGCTGGCCGCGCAGGTGGAGATCGGCCGGCCCTGGCATGCCTACGCCAACACCCCCTCTCGCCGGCAGATCGCGGTGCAGCTTGTGCCCCGGCTGCGCGAGCGGTTGCAGGCCCGGCTGCCCGATTACATGACGCCGTCCGCCTTCGTGGTGCTGGACGCGCTGCCGCTGAACGCCAACGGCAAGGTGGACCGCAAGGCCCTGCCGGCCCCCGCCGACACGCGGCCCGAATCGGCCGGCGACTACGCCGCGCCGACGACCGCGACGGAGAAAATCGTGGCGGGCATCTGGCGCGACGTGCTGCAGATGAAGTGCGTCGGCGTCCACGACAACTTCCTGGAGCTGGGCGGACACTCGCTGCTGGCGGCCCAGGTGGTGGCGCGCATCCGCGATGCGTTCCGCGTCGAATTGCCGCTCGGCGGCATCTTTCAGGCGCCGACGGTAGCCGGCCTGGCCGCCCTCCTGGATCGCGCCGGCGACGAGGCCTCCGCCGTCAAGGCGCCGCCGCTGATCGCGGCGCCGCACGATCGGCCGCCGCTGTCGTTCCCGCAGGAACAGATGTGGCTGCTGGCGCAGCTGGAACCGGGCAATCCGGTGTATAACGATCTCACGACGATCCGAATGCCCGGCCCGCTCGACGTGCCGGCGCTGGAGAGGAGCTTCACCGAGCTTCTGCGCCGGCACGAAAGCTGGCGGACAAGCTTCGCCGTGGAGAACGGCCGGCCGATCCAGGTCATTCACCCGGCAGCGCCGTTCCATCTCAACGTGATCGACCTCGAAGCGCTGCCGCCGGAGCAGCAAGAGGCCGAAGCCCGGCGCCGGGCGGACGCGGACCTCCGCCGGCCCTTCGATCTGTCGGCCGGCCCGCTGTTCCGCGCCTCCCTGGTGCGCTTCGGCGCCGAGGACCATCGCCTGTACCTGACCACGCACCACATCATCGTCTACGGCCTGGCGATGAACGGCGTGTTCCTGCCGGAGCTGTCGGCCCTGTACAACGCTTTCGTCCGCGGCGAGCCGTCGTCTCTGCCGGCGCCGGAGTTTCAGTATGGCGACTTCAGCACCTGGCAGCGGCGGTATCTGAGCGACGAGGCGCTGGCGCCGCACCTCGCCTGGTGGAAGAAGCAGCTGGACGGGCTGGGCGAGCTGCATCTGCCGGCGGATCGGCCGGCGCCCAAGGCGGCCGGCGCCCACCGCGGCGCTCGCCACATGCTGCCGCTGCCCCCGGCCCTGGTGGAGCGGCTGCGCGCCTTGTCCCGCCGCGAAGGCGTCACCCCCTTCATGACGCTCATGGCCGCCATGCAGACGCTGCTGCATCGCTGGACCGGCCAAGAGGACGTGGTCACGGCCACGGTGGTTTCGCAGGCCGACCGGCCCGAGCTGCGGTCGCTGCTGGGATTCGTGCTGAACACCGTGCTGCTGCGCACCGACCTCGGCGGCGCGCCGACGTTCCAGGAATTGCTCGGCCGGGTCCGCCGCGTCGTTCTGGACGCGCACGCCCATCGCGATCTGCCGTTCCAGCATCTCGTCGCCGCGCTGCAGCCGAATCGGACCGCGGGGCAAAATCCCCTTTACCAGGTGATGATGCTGCACATCCAGGACGCGCCGGCCGTGCCGACGGGCTGGACGCTGAACTGGACGGACTTCCACAACGGCCAGGCGCGGTGCGACCTGGAAGTGGACGTGGCCGAGGGCGCTGATCGGGTCACGATCGTGTTCGATTACAGCAGCGACCTGTTCGACGCGGCGACCATCGAGCGGCTGGGGCGGCACTATCGCACGCTGCTGGAGTCGATCGCCGCGGCGCCGGAGAAGTCCGTCGCCGACCTCGCCATGCTAACGGACGCCGAGCATCGGCGGTTCGCCGATTGGAACGACACCGCGGCGGAGTTCCCCGATGTCTGTGCGCATGACCTGATCGAAGCGCAGGCGGAGCGGACGCCGGACGCCGTCGCCGTGGAGTTCGCGGGAGAGGCGCGAACCTATCGGCAGCTGAACGAGCGGGCGAACCGGCTGGCGCATCACCTGCGCGGCCTGGGCGCCGGGCCGGGAACGCTGGTAGGCGTCTGCCTGGAGCGCTCCGCCGATTTGATCGCCGCCCTGCTCGGCGTTCTCAAGTCGGGGGCCGCCTATGTGCCGCTCGATCCGACCTATCCGCGCGAGCGCCTCGCCATGATGCTGGCCGACGCCCAGCCGATCGCCGTCGTGACCGAGGCGGCGCTGGCGACGGATTTGCCCCCGGCGATCCCGGCCGTGTGTATGGACCGCGATGTGTTCGCGGGGAGCGCCGACAATCCGAACGTCCCCATGACATCCGATGCCGCGGCCTACGTCATCTACACGTCCGGTTCGACCGGCACGCCGAAGGGGGTGGTGATTGAGCACCGCGGTCTGGTCAATTTCCTGCACTCGATGAGCAAGCGGCCGGGTCTGTCGGCGGACGACGCGCTCCTGGCCGTCACCACGGTTTGCTTCGACATCCACACGCTCGAAATCTTCCTGCCGCTGCTGACCGGGGCGCGGATCGTGCTGGCCAGCCGGGACGACGCCCGCGATCCGACATGCCTGATCCGGCTGCTGGAAACGTCCGGCGCCACGGTCATGCAAGCGACGCCGGCGACGTGGCAGGCGCTGACGACGGCCGGCTGGACGGCCGATCCGTCCTTCACGATCCTGTGCGGCGGCGAGGCCCTGCCCGCCGACCTGGCGGTCCGCTTGCAGGCGCGCGGCGCCGCTCTGTGGAACCTGTACGGCCCCACGGAAACGACCGTGTGGTCCACGATCCACCGCGTCGAGCCGGGGCAGGCGGACGGCTTCGTCTCGATCGGCCAGCCCATCGACAACACGCAGGTTCACGTCCTCGACGCCCGGCGGCGCCCCGTCCCCGTCGGCTCGGCCGGCGAGCTGTATATCGGCGGCGCCGGCGTGGCGCGGGGCTATCTGAATCGGCCGGAATTAACCGCCGAGCGCTTTATCCCCGATCCGTTCAGCCCGGCGCCGGGCGCGCGGCTCTACCGGACCGGCGACCTGGTGCGGCGGCGGCCGGACGGGACGCTCCACTACCTGGGACGGCTCGACCACCAGGTGAAGGTTCGAGGATTCCGCGTCGAATTGGGCGAAATCGAGGCGGCGCTGCGCAGCCTCCCGTCGGTGCGCGAAGCCGTGGTCGTCGCCTGGCCCGGCCATGCCGACGGCCAGCGCCTGGCCGCTTACGTCGCGCCGCACGGCCGGCGGCCGGCGGTCCGCGATTTGCGCGACGCCCTGGCGCGGCGGCTGCCCGATTACATGGTCCCGGCGGCCATCGTTCTGATGGACCGGCTGCCGTTGACGCCCAACGGCAAGGTGGACCGCAAGCGCTTGCCGGCGCCGGAAGGGACGCGGACCGACGACGCCATCGCTTTCGTCGAGCCGCGCACCCCGGTGGAACGGCGGCTGAGCGCGATCTGGGCGGCGGTGCTGGGGGTCGATCGCGTGGGCCTGCACGACAACTTCCTGGAGCTGGGCGGCAGCTCCCTCTCGGCCGTGCAGGCGGTCCTGCGCGTCGGCAAGGAACTCGGCGTCGAGCTGCCGGTGCGGCGTCTCTTCGAGAACCCGACCCTGGCCGGTTTCGCCCGACTCATCGAATCGGGGCCGGAAGCGCCGACCGCCGAGCCGGCGATCAGCGATTACTCCCGCGAAGTCATCCTGGCGCCGGAAATCCGCGCCGACGGGCCGCCCGCCGTTCCGGCGCCCGGCGACCGCTACATTTTCCTGACCGGGGCGACGGGACTGCTGGGCGCCTTTCTGCTGCACGAGCTGTTGCAGCGCAGCGACGCGACCCTGCACTGCCTGGTGCGGGCGCGGGACCAAGCCGACGGCGCCCGCCGGCTGCGGCAGACCTTGGAGAAATACGATCTCTGGCAGCCAGAATATGCGTCCCGTCTCGCGCCAGTTCCGGGCGATCTCGATCAGCCGCTGCTGGGTCTGTCCGCCGAGGAGTTCGACCGGCTGGCGCATCAGGTGGACAGCATTCTCCACAACGGCGCCCAGGTCAACTTCGTGAAGAGCTATTCGGTCCTCAAGCCGGCCAACGTCGGCGGCACGCATGAAATCCTGCGGCTGGCCTGCCGCGGTCCGGTCAAGCCGGTGCATTTCGTCTCGACGGTGAGCGTGTTCGGCGCCATCGGCTACTTCACGCGCCAGCCGGTGCTGCACGAGGACGACGACCTCGACGCCTTCAAGCCGTATCTGCCTTTGGACATCGGTTATGTCCAGAGCAAGTGGGTGGCCGAGAAGATGGTGTGGGAGGCCGAGGCGCGCGGCATTCCGGTCGCCGTGTATCGGCCCGGCCTGCTGCTGGGGCACAGCGCGACCGGCGCGACCAACCCCGACGACTTCATCTCCCGGCTGATCCGCGGCTGCATTGACATCGGCTGCTATCCGCGGCTGAAGGACGAGCGCATTCAGCTCACGTCGGTCGATTACGCCGCGGCGGCGATCGTGCAGCTCTCGCTGCAAGACGGTTCCCTGGGGCAGGCGTTCCACATCACGCCGCCGCCGGAGCACGACATCGCGCTGGGCGACCTGTTCCGGATGATCCGCCGTCAGGGCTACGCGCTGGCCGAGGTTTCGTACAAGAAGTGGCTGGCG
>DATKHW010000613.1:0-3106 GCA_035546275.1 Gemmataceae bacterium | reverse complement strand
TGCCATCAGACGCATCGCATCTTCAAGCCGTGACTATTGTGAGCCGCGCACGCAGCACAGTGCAGTATCCGGTGCGGTGCGTGCGCGGCTGCGACAGTTTGCCGAGGGCAATGCCGTGCGAAGCGTCAAGCAGGCTGCACTGGCCGTCATTGCTCTGGCCTTCTCGGCCGGCTGGTACTCCACACGCGCCGACGAGGACTCCCGAATGGTCGTCATCGCGGCCATGCGCCGGGTCTTCAGCGGCCAGGATCCGCCCCTGATTCAGCGCGTCGCGGCCGGCGACGCCAATGAAATCGAGAAACAGCGACTGCTGAAGGTACTTACCGGCCTGGCGAACACGCAGCCGGAACGCGGCAGCCTGGAATCGTGGAAGGCGAAGACCAGCGCCCTGCTCGCAGCGGCCCAGGATGTGGTGGACGGCAAGGAGGGCGCCGCCCAACGGTTGCGCGAAGCGTCGAATTGCCGGGCCTGCCACACCGTGCACCGGATGGGCGGCGACCGTTGAGCTAATTACTATCGCTCGAGGAGCGAATCTCATGATGCGGCGGAGCCTGCTGGTTGTCCTGGCGACGGCGGTCGTGCTGGTGCAGCGACCGGCCGGCGCAGGGATCGCCGACGCGCCGACGGTTAAGGACATCATGAAGAAGGCCAATTCGCCGACGGGCATCTATGCCAACCTCGGCATGGACCTCAAGGATGACAATCCGTCGTGGTCAAGCATTCAGCAAGAGGCGAAGGACCTGGCGGCGTTGGCGAGTGCGCTGCGGCAGGCCACGCCGCCGCGCGGCGACAAGGGGTCCTGGGACAAACTGACGAAGCAATATGCCGACAACGCCGCGGCCTTGCAGCAGGCGACGGCGAAGATGGATCAAGACGCCGCCCGCGCCGCCTGGGCGAAGCTGGGCGGCGATACGTGCAAGACGTGTCACGCCGCCCATCGGCCCCCGGAGTAGCGGCCATGTTCGACGGCCCCTCGGTCGCGGCCGCCTTGAAATCCTGCGGCGTGACCCACGTCGTCTGGGTGCCGGACAGCGTGCTGGGTCCGTGGGACGCGACGTTCACGGCCGACCCGAACCTGTCGCTGATCCGCGTCTGCCGCGAAGGAGAGGCCGTCGCCGTCGCTGGCGGTCTGCATATCGGCGGCAAGCATCCCATCGTGATGATGCAATGCACCGGCCTGTTCGAGGCGGGCGATTCCCTGCGCAACATCATTCACGATCTGAAATTGCCGCTGTTCTTCCTGATCGGCGTGCGCAGCTACTACGCCCACCGCCAGGGCAAATCCGCCGACACTTGCCCCGTGTTCACCGAACCGATTCTCAAGGCGTGGCGGCTGCCGTACATTTTGCTCGACGAGCGCTCCAGCCCTGCCGACCTGGCCGCGGCCTACCGGCAGGCGCGGGCCGAGAACCGGGCCGGTGCGGTGCTGCTCGCGGAGTAAAGCCATGATGGACTCACGCGCCGCCCTGGAGGTGCTGGCCGCCCACCGCGGCGATAAGGTTGTCGTCACAACGATGAGTTCCATCGCCGTCTGGCCGCAGCTGTCCGACACGCCGCTGGATTTTGCCTATATCCCCTCTGCGATGGGCCAGGGGCCGGCGCTCGGCCTGGGTCTGGCGCTGGCGCAACCCAACCGGGGCGTGGTGGTGGTCAACGGCGACGGCTGCATGTTGATGAGCCTCGGCAGCCTCGTCACGATCGCGAACCATCCTACTAATCTGTATCTGCTTATTCTCGATAATGCGCTGTACGAGGTGACGGGCGGTCAACCGACGGCGGGGACGGGTCACGTCGATTTCGGGATGATGGCGTGGGCGGCGGGGATAAAGCGCGTATACGCCTTTGACGCAATCGAGGAATGGCGGGCGAAGGCGGCGGAGGCGCTCTCGGGACCGGGCCCGGTGGTGGTGTGGCTGCGCGTGGAGGGGAAGTACGGGCAGAGCACGCCGCAAGCGCCGCGGCCGATGGCGGAGCAGATCGAGGGGCTGCGACGGGCGCTTGGGGCGTGAGCATTCCACGAGCACGCAGCGCCAGCAAGTGGAAGCACTTGCTGGCGCTGCGTGTTCGCGTGGTTTCACCCTTTAATCACGCCAATCGGCCGCATTCTCGCCACCTTCTTCGACAGCCCCGCGTCGTGGACCACGTCCACCACGTCATCGACGTTCTTGTACGCCGCCGGCTGCTCCTCCGCGAGCCCCTTCTTGCTCTGCGCCCGCGCGATGACGCCGCGCGCCTCCAGCTCCTTGTCGATACGCCGGCCGGCGGCGTGCTTGAGGGCGGCCGTGCGGCTCATGGCCCGGCCGGCGCCGTGACACGTCGTGCCGAACGTCTTCTCCATGCTGCCGGGCTGGCCCGCCAGCACCCAGCTCGCCCGGCCCATGTCGCCCGGAATGATGACCGGCTGGCCGACCTTGCGGTAAATCGCCGGCACCTCCGGGTGGCCCGGTGGAAACGCCCGCGTCGCCCCCTTGCGGTGAACCCAGACGCGCTTCTTCCGGCCGTCGATCAGATGCTCCTCGAACTTGGCGATGTTGTGGCAGACGTCGTAGACCAGGTTCATCTGCAATTCCTGCCACGACCGGCCGAACACCGATGCGAAGACCTCGCGCGCCAGCTGCATCAGCAGCTGCCGGTTGCACCAGGCGAAGTTGGCGGCTGCGCGCATGGCGCCGATGTACTTCTTTCCTTCGGGGCTGTCCACAGGAGCGCAGGCGAGCTGGCGGTCGGGCAGCTTGATGCCGTATTTCTGCGGGGCGTTGCGCAGCGAAGCAAGCGCGTCATCGCAGACCTGATAGCCGAGCCCGCGCGAGCCGCTGTGGATCATCACACAAACCATATCCTTTTCGAGGCCGAATACCTTGGCCGCTTCCTCGTCAAAGACGTGATCGACGATCTGCACCTCCAGGAAGTGGTTGCCGGAGCCGAGCGTGCCGCACTGCTCCGCCCCGCGGTTGAAGGCGTGGTCGCTGACGCTGTCCGGGTCGGCGCCGTCGAGTCGGCCCTCCGCTTCCGTATGATCGAGGTCGCCGCGCGTCGCCAAATCCCGATTAAGCAAATAGCGCGGCCCTTCGCCGAGGATATGCGACAGCTCCTTTTTGTCGAATTT
>DATKHW010000612.1:0-4321 GCA_035546275.1 Gemmataceae bacterium | reverse complement strand
AGAGGTTGGCGGTGCGGTTCGTGACCGGATCGACGATCATGACGCAAACGTCCTTCTTCAGCAGGGCCTCACACTTGTTGACGAAGGTTTGCCGGTTCTCGGCTCGATCCTTGTTCGATGGGCTGACCAGTTCGACGGCGGCGACCAGCCGGAACTCGTCCTGCGCGTAGATGTTCACCTCGTACTCCGACGGCTCCGGGAATTCGGCGTCGAGCAGGATAACTGGCGCAGCAGGCGCCCATGCGGCGACCGCCGCGCCAGCCTCCGCGCCAACGCGGCCGGCAGTAAGGTCGCTCGATTCGCGTTCGAGAGCCCCAATATCGATCTCCATCATGGTCCCCAGACGAACGCGCGGCTGGGCGATGTATTCCTTCGGCAAAAAAGAATTAAGTCTGGCGACGATTGCCGCTGGCCAGAAGCCATAAAGGGCTTCCCAGTTGAGAATCGTCGAGGTGGTGTGAAAGTGGTCACGGAGCGGCATGGCATTGTCCTCAATCCCCGGCGAACCATCGCCCGTCGGCTTCGCTGAGCAAGTGCTGCAAGCGAGTGCCGAGCGAGGCCGGAAAACGGGCCGGCCCCCTCGCGTCGCTGCGGCCGACTGGTATCGTAACCGAAAGCGCTCGTTCCTGCGACCATGGTTGGGCCAACGCCGATTTTTCCGCAGCCTCTGGCGTCGGCCCGCGCCGCGGATTATGATCGGCGTGGGGTGGAACGCTTGGCCAACCTACCGGATCCACGGACCTGCACGCATGTCCTCGCGCATAACACGGCGTCTCTTCTTGGCTGGCGCGGCCGAATTCGCGGCCGGTGTCCCGATCTGCAAGCAACCATTCTTATCTGCTCGGCTTCGACCACACCAAGCTGACGTATCCCTTCGAGGACCGCGACTTCCGGCTGACCGATGTGCATGGGGAAGTGGTGAAGGGCGCGCTGTCGTAGGAGCGTGTCGCCGTCTATCCGGGAAGGACGGATGGAGCCTCCATGAGCGAATCATCCGCTGACGAGCCGCCGGGACAGGGGAAGTACACCGACCCGGCGGGGCGCGACGTGCCGGCCGAAGACTCGCCCGTGCCGGCGGGACCGGCGACCTTGCCCATGGGTATGATGGGTGTGCGCCCGATCCCGGCCCCGGATTGCCTCGTCCTGCGCTCCACGTTGGGGCGCGCCCCCCTTATCGGGATCGTGATCGGCGCCGGGTTCGGTACGCTGATGCTCGCGGTGTACTTTCTCCTCATGATCCTCCTCATGAGGGGCAGGGCGGCGGTCGTCCTACTGCTGGCGCTTGCGCTCGTCCTGCTCTCGGTCGGTTGGATGGCCTGGCATTGGTACCGCCGGACCATTCTGCCGCGCGTCACGTTTGACAAGGAGGCGGGGCTGCTGACGCTGGGATGGAGGGGCCGGCGTGGGCGGCGGCCGTTGTCGTCGGTAATCGGCGTCCAGGTGATGCAGACGCGCAAGCAGTTCGGCGGGCCGGAGCTTAACATCCCCGCCATGACGATGTACCAGATGAACCTGATCCTCGACGACCCCGTCGAGCGGCGACTGAACGTCATGACGTGCGCCGCTGTGACAGCGCGGTCCACCGCACGGCTGGTCGCGGACTTTCTCGGCGTGCCGGTGCTCGACAGCGCCGGCGCACCAGAGGGCGCGCCCGCGGCCGCCGCCGTGCTCGAGACGGACGGATCGGTGCGACCGGAATTGCTCGGCGCGCCCGCGGCCGCCGACGTACCGCTGCCGACCGATTGGTCCTCGGCCATTGCGTCGCCGGTGGTCGCCGAGGCTGGGCCGGACGTGCTGGTCATCCGCGCGCGCCGCCTCGCCGTCCTGTTCGGGGCTCACGGGAAGGCGGTATGGGGAATGGTGCTGACTGGCATGGTGTTCGCCCTGATCGCCGCGGCTGACTGGAACTCCGTAATGTTGGCGGCGTCGGCGGTGGTGCTGGGATGCTTCGCCGTCGTCAACCTCGTGATGATGTTCCGAATCCTAAGCCGTCGGGCCTGCTTCGACCGCGAGCGGGGAGTGCTGACGCTGAGGCGGGTGGGCCGTCGGGGCAGCCGGGAGACGTGGCCCCTTGCGTCCGTGAAGGCCGTGGAAGCCGTAAAGGTCGGGTACGCCGAGTACTACCTGCTGAACCTTCTGCTCGACGACCCGCAGCAACCGCGACTCAACCTCAGCATGGAGGCGGACGCCGCGTTGGTGCGGCAGGCGGCGGCGCGGGTGGCGTCCTTCCTTGCCGTGCCGCTGCTGGGGGTGAAAGCACCAACGGCCGCTGCGGCGGCGCCTGGTGCGGGGAAGGAGGCGGTCAACCCGCTGGAGTTGCTGAGCCGATCTCCGCTGCCCCGCGGGAGGGCGAGCATCCGCGGGCCGGCGCGCGTCGTGCCGAAGGGCGATGCCGTTCTGGTGCTCCGTCCGCGCTTGCTCTTCCACTGGATCCACTGGATCCACGTCGTACCCGCCTTGCTCGGCATTGGCGTGGTCTTGGGGCTGGGCGTCGTCGGGCTCAGGCGGTTCGGGCCGCCGCAGGCGATACTCGGTCAGTTGGCGGCGCTGCTGGCGATCGCGCTGTTTGTAGTGTTGCTGCCGCTGGTCGCCGCCTTGAGGCCGCTGCTCCTGTACCGCGACCATTTCGATCGGAAGGCCGGACTGCTGACGCTGGGCGGGTTCGGCCTCAAGGGGAAGTATCCGCTCGACAAGATCCTGGCCGTACAGCTCATCCCGGGCGGCCTGGTCAATAGGACTCCGGGAGTCTTCGGGGGCGGTAGGGAGCACGTCAGCTATCAGATGAATCTGGTGATGGCCGAGGCCTATCAGGATCGGCTTCACCTGAGCGATGACTCCGACCTGAAATGGACGCGCCAGGCGGGGCGGCAGATCGCGGACTTCCTCGACGTGCCGCTGCTCGACCAGATTGCGGACGGCGACTGATCGCCGGCAGCCGTCGCCTTTTCCGCAGCCTCTGGCGCCGGCCCGCGCTGTGGATTATCATCGGTGAAGCGAAACGCTTCTCCAAACTACCCGACCCACGGACCTGCACCCATGTCCTCGCGTATCTCACGGCGTCTCTTCCTGGCCGGCGCGGCCGGTTTCGCGGCCGGCGTCCCGATCACGCTTCTCGCCGACCGCCTGCTGGCGCCCCGCTTCAGTGGTACGACGCAGCCGATAGCCAAGCCGGACTACGCCATGCCGGGGCCGTTCCCTGGCCGCGTCGTCGAGGTGCATCGGCCCGACGCCGTTTCGCCGGAATACGTCGTCAACCAGGCGGCCGTCGGCGACATGCTCGACGAGGGCATGAGCCATTTGACCGGGGCCGACCGCGGCGACGTCAAGGCCGCCTGGGGCCGTTTCTTCCAGCGCGGCGACGTGGTCGGCGTGAAGGTCAATCCTGTCGGTCGCGCCGCCAAGCCCGGCGAGCGCGGCCACGTGCCCGGCGCCGTCGCCTCCATCTCGAGTTACGAACTCGTCGTCGAGGTCGTGCGCCGGCTCAAGGAGGCCGGCGTTTTGCCCCAGGACATCGTCGTCTTCGAGCGCTACGCCGAGGAGTTCATCGACGCTGGCTATGCGGATTTGGTGGAGCGCGAATTGCCGGACGTGCGCTGGGCGGCGTCGGCGGTGCGCTACAGCGATACGCAGGTGGACGTCGCCGGCTTCGACGACGGGCGGGGGACTATCGCCGTCGAGGCGGAGCGGCGCGTCGCCGGCTACGACCCCGACGTGTTCACCCTCATGGGATTCTGCGGGCCCCAGCATCAGAACGATGAACGTCGCTTCCGCTCGCACATGTCGCTGATCGCCACGCGCATGGTGGACAAGATCGTGACTCTGCCTGTGCTGAAGGACCACCGCTCGGCCGGCGTGACGCTGGCGCTCAAGAATCTGTCGCACGGCATGAACAACAACGTCAGCCGCAGCCATCTCACCGACCTGGCCTACGACGCCGACGGCCCGTCGCACCGCATGGGGCCGAACCAGTGCAACACGTTCATCCCCCAAGCAGCGTCGCAGACGATGATGCGGCAAAAGGCGACTTTGCATATCCTGGATGGATTGATCGGCGCCTACGAGGGCGGGCCGAAGAGCACCAACAAGACGTGGGCGACGTGGCGCCGGAACAGCTTGTTTTTCGCCACCGACCCCGTGGCGATGGACCACATCGGCTGGGAGATCATCGATCAGGTGCGAGCGGAATACGGCTGGGCGCCGGTCGCGCGGATGGGGCTGCTGAACCAGACTTCGGCCACCGATCCGGTCACGGCGGCTGCTCCGTTCGGCGCCGACCTCCTGGGCGGCATGGCGCTGTGCGCGGCGGCCCAGAACATGACGG
>DATKHW010000611.1:0-3955 GCA_035546275.1 Gemmataceae bacterium | reverse complement strand
GGGGACCTGCTGGAACCCGTTGGCGTAGACGCGCAGGCCGACCGCCGTGCGGTCCAATCCGTCGGCGGCGCCGTTCCAGATAATGCGGCCCTGCAAACGGAGGGCGCCTTCCGGGACCTCGTTGAAGACGGCGCCCTGGTCGTCGATGCGATCGGGAGGGAACCTCTTACCGCCGGGATCGAGCGACTCCAGCCGGTCGATCACGACGTAGGCCGGGGGCTGCGGCGTCTGCAGTGTGATGCTCGCCGTGCTCTGCCCGCCCGCCGCGTTGACCGCGATCAGCCGGAACGTCGTCGGCGTCGCCGGCTGGAGCTTCACCGTCTCCGCGTGTTCCACTTTGAGATCGCCGGGCCGGAGCGCCGCTTGCCAGCGGACGGCGTTTCCTTCCCACAGCTCCACGCGCTCCAGCGGAATCATGGGATTGGCCGGGTCCGCGGCCTCTGCCGAGAACGTCAGGACCACTTCCCGCGGCGCGGCGGCGTCGTAGGCGCCGTCGCGGTAGTCGCGGAATTTGACGATGGGCTTGGGCGGCGGCGGCTTGGTGAATTCCACCTCGGCCGCAGCCGGCGGACTGGGGCCGTCCGCGTTCGCCGCGATCAGACTGAGGACGTTCTTTCCCTCTTTCAGCACCACGCCGCGCAGCGTCAGCGTCCAATGACCCGTTTTGGGATCGAAATCCGCCTTGAGGCGGTCGTCGCGGAAGGGAACGTCGTTGAGCCGAGCCTCCGTGGGCTTCAGATCGGCCGGCGAAACGACGTCGGTCTGAAGATCCACGAGCGCCCCCTCGACCTTCGCGGGCGGCTGGAAGGTCGCAATCCGGGGCGGCCGCCGGTAGGTCACGTGCAGCTCGTGCACGGCCGACGCGCCCCATTGATTGAACAGCCGCACCGTGATGCGATTCAGTCCGGGGTCGAGCGTGATTTTACCCGTCAGCAAGTCGCGTTTGGCGTTGAGCGTCACGCCGCGTTGCGGCCGATCGTTGACGCGGACCTCGGCGTCGAATGGCTGCGGATCGTCCGGCAGGTCCA
This sequence comes from Gemmataceae bacterium, assembly GCA_035546275.1. GTDB lineage: Bacteria > Planctomycetota > Planctomycetia > Gemmatales > Gemmataceae > UBA4732. The sequence continues at coordinate 2,927 of DATKHW010000611.1, read as the reverse complement.
GGTCGGCCCGGAACGGAATCTCCTTCTCGAGCACGTCGCTCTGGTCGGCGGGGGTGACGGAATGAATCCGGGCCGTCGGCGGTTGGTAATCGAATGACATCGTCGCCTTGGCCGCGGGGCTGTCTTTGGTGCGGGCCGCGTACTCGACGTCCTGCGGTCCCGGTTTCAGGTCGATTTTATCCTCGAAAGCGAACGTCTTGGCCGTCCCTGCCGTGAAGCTCGGCAGCGTTTTGCCGTCGCGGCCCGTCACGTCCTCCAGGTTTTCCGGACCCTCAACGCGGCCTTTCACCACGACCTTCGGCGCCGCCGTGACCAGCGCCGCCGCTCCGGCGGGGACCGGCGCGCCGGCGCCCACGGCCGCCGAAAGGGCGATCGTCGGCGCGGCATGATTCTTGAAGTAATTCAGGCGGATCAGCCGGATGGTGGTTTCCTCGCGCTCAAACTCCTTCGGCGCGTCCTTGTTGGTCGCCCGAAGCTCCAAGACATTGACGCCCTCCGTCAGCGTAAACTGCTGCCGCACCGCTACGTTCGGCCCTTCCAGCTCTACCGGCTTGCCCTCCCCCTGGATCAGCGTGACGCGCACCCCTTCGTTCCCCGCCGCGGGTTTGACGTCGGCCTCCAGCGAAAACGCGGCGTCCTTCACAACGGCTTCCAGCAGGTCGCCGGCCGCGCTGGGGAGATTCTTCTGCGACCAATCGCGGGGAAAATCAATATGAGGCGCCTCCGGCAAGTAGAGAAACGCCGTCGCTTCCTTGTCGATGTGCCGCCGACCGTCGTCAGTTTCCATCCGCACCTGGACGGCGTGCCGGCCGCGGCCCCAGTCGGCTTGCGACAGATCGGCGGACCAGGCCCGATCCCGAACGTGGTTCAACGGCTGCCACGGCTGGTCATCCATGCGCCAGCGGGCGGCGCTCACCCGATCAACAGGCAACCCCGTCGGCAGCTCCACGTGCAGCGTCAACGCCCGCGTGCGGACCAGCGGTCGGTCTCCGTGCTGCGGGCCGAGCGGATCGACGCCGTCGATCCACACTTCCGGGTTCGGCGGCGGCGCATGGTTCTTCCAGTCGTCGTACCCCTCGGCGGCGTCGGCGTCGGCCGTGACGTAGCGCAGGACGCCCGGCGATTCGTATTTGCCGCGGTAGGTTTCGGCGCGCGCGAAATCGACCGACGCCCCCGGCTTGTCAGGATCGGGGTTGAAGTGCCAGCCGAGGTAGGTCTCGGCCGCGCGGGAACTGGCCTCATAGGGCCCCAGCATGGTCCAGCCGATCCATTGCCGCCGGGTCGGCGGCCCGCCGACGGGCGTCGTGACGAACAAACACAGCAGCGGCTTCCGCTCGTCCGTTCCTTGGCCGACCGTCGCCTTCACGTCCTTGGCCTGTGCCGCGCCCGCCGGGCGGATGCGCACAAGGACCTCGGCGCCGGGTTTCGCGTCAAAGAAGGCGGTATAAAACGCCTCCGGATCGGCGAATTTGCGGAGCTGATTGTTTTCAACCACGCCTTCGACCACGGCCCCCCTTTGCAGCGGGCTGTCCGGGGGCGCCTGGGCGACCACCACATCGCCCTTGTCGTTGGTCGTGACGATGACGTCGCGGAGGGCGCCGGCCTTGCCGAGCACCTGGTCGAGGTCGGTCATCGTCCAGACGCAAACGGTCTGGTCGTCCCCGGCGGAAGCGAGGAGCCGGCCGTCGCCGCTGAAGGCGAGGGTGCGCACGAGGCCGGCATGTCCGGCCAGCTGACGGATCTGGACGCCCGTCGTGAGATCGTACAGCGCCAACCACGGTTGCCGGTTTTTGTCGAGCCAGCCGACGGCCAGCAGCGGCGGCTGGTCCTTGTGCGGCGGCAGCACGGTCCAGGCGGTGGGCCGAGCATCGACGCCAAGGTCGATCGTCCTGTCGATCTTCGGCCCGGTCACGGCGACGGCGCCTGGCGTCTTGCGGTCGCCGTCGCGGGGGTCCAGCTTCCAGCCGGTCGTGTCGGGGGCGTCGTCTTTCCAGTCGCCGTCGGACGGCAAAAGATCGCCCTTGGCGAAATCGAAGACGAATCGGCCGTCGCCCTGCTTCTCGCCGAGAAACAGCCCCAACGAGTCGCCTTTCTTGCGAAACGCGACGACGTCGAAGGTCGTTCCGTCGCTCCGCAGTACTTGAGGACGCACGTTCCCCGCGCCTTTGAGATCCGCGATCGACAACATCAGCACGCGCTGATGGTCCGCGTCGGCGACGGCGACGTACTTGCCGTTGGGAGAAACCGCCGCCCTGCGGCTGTTGAGCAGCATCGGCCCCAGGACGCAGCGCCCCACCTCCTTTCCGGTCGTCAGGTCAAGCAGCAGGAGCAGGTCGTCGTCCTTGTCCGAAGCCTTCAACCCCTGGCGGCGCGCCAGGACCAGCGCGGAGTCGATCGGGCCGTTCGCCGACGAAAAGACGGCCAGCTCGTGCGGGAACAGAAATGGATTATTCGGATCGTTTGATTTCAACCGCAGCTGGGGCTGAATCGGCGTCGGCGCCCCTCCATCCTGGACCTGCCAGGCGCGCACGCCGCCGTCGTAGGTCCCGTCGTCCCACTTAACGAGGCTGGCGGTGAGGAACCGCCCCGGCGCCAGGAACGCGGCGGCGCCGTTGTTGGAACCGTCAGCAGCAGGCTGCACCGTTTGGCGAGCCGCGTCCCAGACGCGCAGCTGCTTGTCCCACCAGGAGACGCCGACAGCCGCGTCCGTGGGCCCGTTCCCCGTCCGCCACGCCGCCAGGCCCGGCGGAAGGACGACGCTGTTCGGATCGACGGCGAGGCGCGTTTCGGTCAGCGATTTCTCCGCGGCGACGTCCCACAGCCGGAGGTGAGCGGCGTACTGGCCCGGCTCGCCCGTCGGCTCCTTTGCGGCGGAGACGAGCAGCGGCGGTTGCCCCCTCACCCTACCCTCTCGCCCACCTGGGGGA